>JAAYMG010000255.1 GCA_012521525.1 Clostridiales bacterium
CAGGGATATGTCATGGTGGACGGTGTCCAGCAGCCGATCCCGGGCAAACTGTACTACAGGGGGATAGACGTCGAAGAGATCGTCGAAGCCCACGCCCAAAACGGGACTTTCGGCTATGAAGAAGTCGCGTATCTGCTTCTGCTCGGTCAGCTCCCCACAAGGGAGCAGCTCCACCGCTTTGACACCGTTCTGTCGGCTGCGCGCATCCTTCCGCAGGGATTTACAGAGGATATGATAATAAAGGCTCCAAGCAAGGACGTCATGAACAAGCTGGCAAGGAGCGTCCTGGCACTGTATTCGTATGATCCCAACCCGGATGATACATCCCTGGAAAACGTAGTGAGGCAGTCTATCGAGCTCATAGGCAGGCTGCCGGTCATCGTCGCCGACGCATATTCCGTCAAGCGCAGGTTCTTCGACGGCGAATCGCTCTATCTCCACATCCCCCAGGAAGACCTCTCCGTCTCGGAAAACTTTCTGCACATGCTGCGCAGAGACAACTCGTTCACGGCGGAGGAGGCACTGCTGCTTGACCTGATGCTGATCCTCCATGCAGAACACGGCGGCGGGAACAACTCTACATTTACATGCCGCGTGCTTTCTTCCACCGGCACCGATACATATTCGGCGATATCTGCGGCCATCGGATCCCTGAAGGGTCCAAAGCACGGCGGCGCAAACGCAAAAGTGATGGAGATGTTCTATAATATAAAAGGAAACGTCCGCGACACGAAGGACGAGGAAGAGGTTGCGGCCTATTTGCGCAAGATCATAAACAGGGAAGCCAACGACCGCACCGGCCTGGTATACGGCATGGGCCACGCGGTATATACGATTTCTGATCCGCGCGCGGTACTCCTTAAGAAATATGCCATGAGCCTTGCGGAGAAGAAGGGATACCTTGACGATTTTGTGCTGATGGATACCGTTGAGCGCCTCACTCCCGAGATCTTCGCCGAAGTCAAAGGGAGCAGTAAGAAAATATGCGCAAACGTAGACATGTATTCTGGATTGGTCTATAAGATGCTTGGTATACCGGAAGAGCTCTACACCCCGCTCTTTGCGATCGCGCGTATCGCAGGCTGGTGCGCTCATCGGATCGAGGAAATAGTGACCGGCGGCAGGATCATGCGCCCGGCTTACAGGTCAATATCCTCACCCACTCCGTACATCCCGATGGAGAAACGCTGAATCTCCGTTTTTCCAATCAAATCAAACCTCCTTTGCCTAACAGCTTTATATAATGACAGGGGACGGTCCTTCCATATTGGAGAAAACTCCGGTATGGAAGGACCGTCCTCTGTCATGTTGTAAAATATACACATATTTGATATAATGTTAAAGTCAAAGAGTTAATAATTTTGACCATTTTATCCCGGTATAGTCCTATTAAATTTGGCACATTTTTACAAATATAATTCAGGAGGCTTTCAATGAACTGGATCGAAGTGACGATAGAAACAACAACGGAGGGGATAGACCCCGTTTGCGCGATAATAATCGCCCTTGGCATCGAGGGCATGCAGATCGAGGATATGAACGATTTCCGGGATTTCCTTGAAAACAACACGCAGTACTGGGATTACGTCGACGAATCTCTCATTGAACAGAAAAAAGGAAATTCTGCCGTCAAAGTCTATCTGTCAGACAATCCTTCGGGACACGATACCCTGTCCGCATTGCGCGCGGAAATAGCGCATCTGCCTCATCTGATACCCGAAATCGATTTCGGGACCCTGGATATATCCCTGAAAACCGTGCACGAAGGAGATTGGGAACACTCCTGGAAGCAGTATTACAAGCCGACACCGATCGGCGACAAGCTGCTGATCGTCCCCGAGTGGGAACCCGTCCCCGAAGCCGAACGGGCTGTTTTCATCAACAATCCGGGCATGTCCTTCGGAACAGGCACACACGCCTCGACCCGTCTTGCCCTTGAGCTTCTCGAAAAGCACATACGGCACGGTGACACGCTGCTGGACCTGGGATGCGGAAGCGGTATCCTTTCCATTTGCGGCATGCTGATGGGTGCCAGCTCCGCCGCGGCGGTTGATATAGATCCGAACGCAGTCGATGTCGCC
>JAAYMG010000256.1 GCA_012521525.1 Clostridiales bacterium
CAGGGTATATCATCAACTCAGGCATTTCGTTCAATTCAATAAAAATATCGCACGAATATCCGTAGTGTTTACATAATTTGAACATAATGCAAGTCTGTTGTTGCGGGTTACGGCGTGCGGATGAAACTCACGTAAGTATGGGGGTAGTTTGCTTGAAAGACATCATCCTGGCTTTTGACATCGGCACCAGCAGCGTAAAATCGTCTTTATTCAGAGCGGACGGACATCAGGTGTGTTCCGCTTCCCTGTCATACAAGACGCTGGTCCCAAAAACCGGCTATGCCGAGCAAAATCCCGAAGACTGGTGGGACAGGATCGTAAAAACGACCCGGTTACTGGCGGAGCAGAACCCGGAGGCTGCAAGGAATATCGCAGCCATTGGGGTGTGCGGCCATATGCTGGGCTGCATCCCGGTCGACAGATCCGGCAAAGCGTTGTATAACGCAATGATACATTCCGACTCCCGTGCTTCTAAGCAGTTTGAGAAAGTATGCTCCTCTGTAGGTGCGGACAGGATGTACAGCCTTACAGGGAATATACTCGACGCCCGTTCGAGCCTGTGCAAGATCCTGTGGCTCAAGGAAGAAGAACCCGATGTTTACATGGATACGGCCAAGTTCCTGCAATCCAAAGACTATATAACCGCCAGGCTGACAGGCAATATCGATACAAGCGATTATTCCGACGCCTGCCATGCCGAACTGATGGATATAAACAAGTTTGTGTACGACGAGTCCGTCTTCAATGAACTCGGGATCGATATGTCCAAGCTGCCCGAGTTGCATCGCAGCATCGACATAGTCGGCACTCTCTCTGCGGAGAGCGCTGCGGAGCTGGGCCTGACCGCAGGCATCCCCGTCATAGCCGGTGGCGGCGACGGCGCTTGCGCGGCTGCGGGGGCTGCCAACACTCATCCCGGCGACACATATTGCTGCCTGGGAACTACGTCATGGATCGCCGAGTGCGCGGAAACTCCGTTTATCGACGATAAGAAGCGTATCTTCAACCTCACTGACCTGGAAGGGAATAACTACTCTGTACTCGGCGCAATGCAGGCAGCAGGTGCATCTCTTACATGGCTGATGGAATTGTTGTCGGAAAACAGCGTCAAAAACCTTGACGCACTTGCTGCGACAGTCCCTGCAGGCAGCAACGGCTTAGTATACCTGCCGTATCTGGACGGGGAGAGGTCCCCGATCTTCGATCCGCATTCCCGCGGCGTGTTCTTCGGCCTGTCCAATGTCCATAAGAAGCAGCACTTTATGCGCGCTGCGCTTGAGGGCGTGGCATTCGCGCTTCGAAGCATTCTTGACGTTTTGAGAGAACGGCATCCCATCGGTAAGATGAGGATCATCGGAGGCGGATCCAACTCGAAAATCTGGAAGCAGATAATCGCAGATGTCTGCAACATTTCCCTTGCAGGATTGTCCGTGCCCGCCGACGATGCAGGCTCGCTTGGCATAGCAGCCGCCGCAGGCACCGGAGTCGGATTGTTCAAAGATGTTGCGGAGGGAGTGCGATGCATCACCGAGACCGATGTGATCGCGCCGATCGAGCCCGAGAAGTACTCGGCAAATTATGAAGTGTTCTCGGCGCTCTACCCGGTGACCAAACGCCTTATGCATAAGCTGGCGGATAAAAACTGATATTGGCTCTGGGAGAGCAGTTTAGGCAGATAAAGAGACTATGATAGATATCGCTGTCGTGGAAGAAGGAAAGTCTTCACTGTTGTATCATTGTCTTTGAAGCATTGCTTCAAAGCATGAAATAAGGATCATCGATCATGTAGTAAAGGGGAATTTGACAATGAGTAAAATGAAAGCCGGCTTTATCGGGTTCATGCCCTATGGCAGGACGGACGTCGATCTTTATGCACTGCTTGAATCCTATGCGAAGCTGGGATACAGGGGATTTGAGAACGGCGACGTGCTGCTTCGCGACGGTGACCCGGAAGAAAACCTGAAAAGAGTAAGATCGTTCGGGGTCGAACCGCTTACGATCGGTTACATGAATATGCCCGGCCGTCCCGCACCCACAGTTGCCGAGCTGATCGAAAGGGCGCACAAGGTTGGCGTAAATCAGGTCGTCACTTACGTCGGGGTCGTGGCTATGCACAGATTCGGCATGAGGAAAGATAAACCTACATATGATGAGGTCATGAAAGAAATAGAAAGCTTTGAAGCTCTCGCAGCCGAGCTCTCCAAAGAGGGCATCAGTTTTGCTTTCCATAACCATGACGCCGAATTCCTTACCACATACAGAGGTGTTCCGGCATTTTCCCTGATGGCGGCCAACACCGAGCACCTGAAGTTTGAACTCGACGTCGGCTGGTGCACCTACGCGGGTAACGATCCGGTCCGTGTTATCAGGGAATTGGGCGACAGGCTGTTTGCCCTCCATATCAAGGACTTTGTAGAAGGAAAAGTCGAACAGCCCCTGCCCGACGGCAGAGTAAATATCATGCCCCGCTTCACTACGCCCGGAACAGGCAAGCTCGACCTTGCGGGCTGCCTGAATGCGGGACTTGAACTTGGCCTTGAATGGGCAATCGTCGAGCAGGACTTCCAGTATAACCTCACGCAGTATGAGACTTTGACTGCGGCATATCTCAATATGAAAGAAACGGGATTCGTGGAATGATCCCTGGACCGAAAATGTGAAAAGGAGAATGACATATGGCACCAAAAGCGGTTAAGGTCGGCCTGATAGGCTCCGGCGCGATCAGTTATACCTATCTCGACAACATGACGAAGCGCTTCGATATCCTGGATGTGGTCGGCTGCTCCGACATCATTCCGGAGCGAAGCGAGAAGCGCTCGAAGCAGTTCAACATCCGCCAGATGACGAATGATGAGATATTCGCCGATCCCGAGATCGAAATCGTCGTCAACACTACATATCCGCGCTCGCATTATAAGGTCACGAAAGCTGCCCTCGAAGCGGGCAAGCATGTGTTCAGTGAAAAGATGCTGGCCGTGACCTTCGAGGAAGCAAAAGAACTCTATGACCTTGCGAAATCGAAGGGCCTCCGTCTCGGATGCGCGCCCGATACTTTCCTTGGCGCAGGCTATCAGACATGCCGCAAGCTGATCGACGACGGCTTCGTAGGTATCCCGCTGACTGTCCATGCGGTCATCGTCCGCGGGTATCACGACAACGGCAAGGTCGTTCATGACATAAAACCGTTCGTATTGGACGACGGCGGGACGATCCCGTTCGACATGGGCGGCTATTATATCCATGCCATGGTCAACCTGTTCGGGCCTGTTAAAAGGGTCGCGGGATTTGGCCGCACCCATGAAAACAAGATCTATCACAACCCGTTCCATCCCAACTACAAGCAGCCGCTGCCGCTCAGCAGCCCGACTATCATCCAGGTATCCCTCGAATTCGAATGCGGCGTTTACGGGACCCTGACCTGCTGCGACGAAGGCTTCTTCGGCCCCGATATCCAGGGGATCACCGTATACGGCACGAACGGCATCCTTGTTTGTCCCGATCCGAACACTTTCGGCGGTCCGGTCAAACTCCTCGCAAACGGCGGAAATGAATATGTCACCATGCCCCTGACCCACGGTTACTCCGGCGAAGAGCGCTCTTTCATGAGGCCCGGTGCTCAGCAGCAGGACTTTGAGTCGATGATGTGGGCCGCCAGCCGCCGCGGTATCGGTGTTGCAGACATGGCGTGGGCCATCCGCAACGGCCGTGCACAGCGCTGCTCCGCAGAACTTGCGCTGCATGCCATCGAAATCGTGCATGCTGCGGTCGAGTGCGACAGGACAGGAAAGGTCTATGAAATGACCTCCCGCCCCGCACGCCCCGAAGCGCTTCCGTCCGGATTCATCGGTTGTCCCGAGGCGGTATTCGATACCAATTGAGTCAGAAATCAAAATTAGGCAAACCAACTATTGTTCAAACCAACTTTAGTGAGCGGGTCGATATTGGAGCAAAGCAGCTTAAGTCGGTGGGCGTTAATGGGTCTGAGCTGGTACAATAGCCAGTTTATCGCTCCCGGTTAATTGAGACCTGCTCGTAGGATAGGATCATCTTCAGAAGGAGAGACGCAAATGACGAAAATAAAGGCCGGTTTTATCGGATTTATGGATATGCGCAAGGACCCCTGGGAACAGCTCGAACAGATCGCAAAGATCGGTTACCGCGGTTGTGAAATGGCGGACCGGATCATCAGCAGCGGAAATGTGGAAGAGAACCGGAAAAGGATGAAGGCAATAGGCATAGAGCCTTTGACGGTAAGCACGATGTCATGCGAAACGCTCGAGAAGGAAGGCATCGAAAATATGATCAGGCGTGCGCAGGCACTCGACCTGGAGCGCGCAGTCGTGTTCCACGGAAAGGTTTATTTTACTAAGATGAACAAGCCCGCTCCGTATGACGAGGTCATGCGTGAAATCGAGTTCCTTCAGAAATGCGCCGAAGTCTGCAAAAGGGAAGGCATCAAGCTTGCGTACCACAACCATGATCCTGAGTTTCGCATAAGTTTCAACGGTCTCACGGTATTCGATATGCTCCTGGCCTATGCGCCGGATCTCTGGATCGAACTGGACGTAGGCTGGACGACATATGCGGGGCTCAATCCCGTCGATGTCCTGAAGCGTATCGCCCCTCGGCTGTCCGCGGTACACTTCAAGGATTTCATCCCGGGTCCCGATGTGCAGGTCCCGCTGCGGGGCAGCGTCGAAAAATATAACATGCCAAATTTCTGCTCGCTGGGAAGCGGAGCCCTGGATGTCCACGGGTGTCTGAAGGCATGCGCCGAAATCGGGATCGAGTACGCTATCGTAGAGCAGGATTTCATGCACGTGCTTTCGCCGATGGAAGCCCTGCAGGTCGGTTATCTGGTAATGAAGGAGTCCGGCCTGGTAGAATGATCCCATCCCGATCCCGGATCGGTCCGAACGGGATCTCCACTGATAAACATCTCTATTGTAGTTGATAAACATATCTATAGTAACATCGGATAATGATCCGTAACCGACGGGTCACATGGCAAAACTGCATCCTCTTTTCAGCGCTTTGGCTGATCGGCTAAGGGGATGCAGTTTTGTTCAGTGCGCAGCGGAACTCTATACCCGTCGCTGCTCTCGCTATAATTTGCCCGACCTGAAATCGGATGATATAATGGAATATAGGATCGTTGTATCAGGCAATTATTTCACAATATGCTGCCATGATTTTTGGTTTTCAATAACTACTTTTATGTTATAAAATTTACACTGTTTCATAAACCACATATAGTAAATCTGTGTAAATGAAAAGGCTTTTCGCACGTTCCATAAGAATTTGAGTCAGAGCAGGGACTCAAATAACCAGGCACAAAAATCTTATGAGCAAATCTGTGTAAAAGAAGAAATGAATGGATTGAATTGAATGGAAAGGAGAGCAAAAGCATGCTTGAAAACGGGAGCGCAGCCTCCGGCTCACGACCGGAAAACATCCGTTACAACAACTGCAGGGCAGTGCTTGGCCTCTTCTGTCATACAGACAGGCTGTCGGTCCATGAGATAACCGAACGGTTCAATTTGAGCAAAACCGCAACGATGAATATCATAAACTTCCTGCTGTCGACCGGTATAATATATCTTTACGGTAAGGGCGAGCCGGTCGGGACATCCGGTAAAAAACCGTCACTCTATGCTCTCAACCCTTCCTACAAATACAGCGTCGTCGCAGGCATCGAAGGCGATTATATCGTGGCCGAACTGCTTGATTTTCGATTGAACAAGATAAATTTCTATCTGCATCGAGCTTACGACAGATCATATAAGGCCTTCATCGAGGGCGCTTCCATAGCGGTCAAACATGTGCTTGACAGAGCAAAGCTGACCGGAAAAGACCTTTATGCGATCGCGCTGTATACCGGGGGTATAGTCGACGCCAAAAGCGGGGTATTGCTCCGCCCCATAACGCATTCCGATTGGGACAATGACTTGCCGGTCGTCCGGGATCTGAAGTCCGCCCTTGATTTTGATGTGCCGGTTTATATGGACAATGTCTGCCGATTCGGCGGTTATTTCGAACTGTTGAAGCGGCCGGATAACTGGAACCTGACCATCCTGAGCCTCTTTATTGATGAAAACGGGGTCGGCGGAAGCCTCATCCAGAACGGAACCATCGCGCGCGGGAAAAACGGGCTGATCGGAGAGTTCGGGCACATCACGACAAACTACACAATGGCTGAAAAGTGCAAGTGCGGCAGATATGGCTGCTTTGAAACAGTCGTAACAGGGAGCAGGGTCGTTGAGCGGGCAAGAAAAGCGCTGGCCACGGCGAAAACACCCTCGTCCGCCCAACATTCTATCAAGCGGATCGGTGACCTCTTTGCCCATGCCGATAACGGTGATGCATTTGCCAGGTCCCAGCTTGATTTCGTCGCAGAGCAGTTTGCAAACATGCTGTATAATATGCAGATCATGTATGATCCCGATATGGTGATCATTCAAGGACTCTATGCAAGCTCGGGCACTTACTTCAAACAGAAGCTGAGCCAAGCCGTAAACGAACTGTCGCTTTACAGCATAGCGAAAGGCCTGCGCCTTATTTTTGACGAATTTGACTTTCGGGAAGCGGTAACCATAGGCGCGTCGTTCTACTGTCGCGAGCAATTCATAAACAGCGATTCGCTTTTTGATATGACCTGATACTCCTGTACTTATGTCATATGATCCTTAGTTCGACCCATTTTGCTCTCTTTTTATATATGCCATGCATATTTACAAATATAGGAAACTATGAGAGAATTAAAACTATGAGAGACTTAGATAAGTACTATAAAGGCGAGGATAACCATATGTATGACATTGTTGCGATCGGTGAAATACTGATAGACTTCACCCCGACAGGCAGGAGCGATCAGGGCGGACAGCTTTTTGAGCAGAATCCCGGGGGCGCTCCGGGGAATGTTGCCGTTGCCTGTGCAAAGCTCGGCGGATCTGCGGCGTTTATCGGCAAGGTAGGCAGAGACGCTTTTGGGCAATTCCTCAAGAAGACACTCGAAACCAACGGTGTGGATACGAAAGGACTTATCTATACAGATGATGCCCGCACCACTCTCGCATTTGTCCACCTGCATGAAGGTGGAGAGCGCTCCTTCAGCTTCTACAGGAATCCCGGAGCGGATATGCTTCTGCAGCCGGAAGAAGTCGACCGCTCACTGATAGATAACTGCCGCATATTCCACTTCGGTTCGGTATCACTCAGTGCGGGTACCGCCGTCGATGCAACGATGAAAGCCGTAGACTATGCCAGGAGATGCGGAAAGATCGTAAGCTTTGACGTAAATTACCGCAAACCGTTATTCCCAAGCGAGTACCAGGCGGTATCTGCGATCAATGCGGCACTGCCATATGCCGACATCCTCAAAGTCTCGCATGAAGAAATGGAACTTTTGACGGGAGAATCCGATCCGGTCACAGGTTCTGAAAAACTGATCGGTAATGCGTCCCTGGTCCTTGTATCAATGGGTCCGCAAGGGGCATTCTACAGGAACAGCAAGTCCTATGGACATGTCGGTACATTCAAAGTGGACACTATCGATACCACCGGAGCAGGTGATGCGTTTTTCGGAGCTCTACTCTACCGGATCCGCGGCATGAGCCCGGAAGAGATAAGGAACATGGACAGCTCAGCACTTGAAGAGATAGTGCGCTTTGCCAACGCTGCAGGTGCCTTATCCACAATGAAAAAAGGCGCAATACCTTCCCTTCCGTCAAAAGCGGAGATCCAGGCATTGCTGCTCGGGAAATGAAGGCATGCCTGATACATCAAACCCACACTAAAACTTTATTGGCTTGAAGCTTTATTGACTCATAACCGCTGGTTTCATGGTATAAAGTCAATACAGAAACACGATACCACAGCCCTAATGCCAAAAATATTATAATAGCAGGTGAAGCAAATGCTGCGTGTACAAAACGTTACCAAGAACTACGGAAAGGTCAAGGCAAACGACAATATAAGCTTTGAGGTCGGCGACGGGCAGATCGCGATCCTTCTCGGGCCCAACGGGGCAGGCAAATCAACTATCATCAAATGCATAGCCGGACTGCTCAGGTTTGATGGCAGCATCGAGATCAACGGCCATCCGAACAGGTCGCTTGAAGCCAAGGCTGCGCTTGGATATATTCCCGAAATGCCTGCTGTATATGACCTTCTTACCGTATCAGAACACCTGGAGTTTGTGAGAAGGGCATATCGCCTCGACGACGACGGCCTGGCACAAAAGCTTATGGAGCGATTCGATCTCGCAAAACTGTCTGACAAGCTCGGAAAGGAACTTTCAAAAGGCATGCAGCAGAAAGTCTCCATATGCTGC
>JAAYMG010000024.1 GCA_012521525.1 Clostridiales bacterium
GCTATTCTGACTTCTTCTCATGTTGTTTGCAAGGTTGCTTTACGTAGAAAAGATCCGGTAAGCAACCATTGTTACCTACCGGATCTCATTTTCACTTATGCTCTACCCCAACTATTGACATAGAGCCCAGATAACTGCCTTGCCGGGGTTTTGCGATCCTTATTTGGTTTGAGGTTTAGTTTGTGATAGTCTTCTCGGTTTCCTTGTCGAACAGGTGGATCTTGGAAACGTCGAATGCGACCTTGATCTTGTCGCCGTTCTTTGCAGTCGAACGGTTGGATACGCGAGCGGTGATCTGCTTGCCTTCGCAGACCAGGTACAGGAAGTTCTCGTTACCCATCTGCTCAACGACTTCGACATCGGCATCCACGAGCGCATCCGGATACATGTTGAGGAACATCTCTTCGTCGTGGATGTTCTCGGGACGGATACCCATTATTACTTCTTGGCCGGCATATGCGAGGACCTCAGGCTTGCGTCCCTTGCTCTCCGGAAGCGGGATACGGGTGTTGCCAAACTGAACGTAAGTAACTCCGCCTTCATCAATGAGCGTGACGTTGACGATGTTCATCTGCGGTGAACCGATAAAGGTTGCGACAAAGAGGTTTGCCGGATATTCGTAAAGCTGCTGAGGCGGCGCGATCTGTTGCACGAAACCGTCCTTCATGACAACGATACGGGTACCCATTGTCATAGCCTCTATCTGGTCGTGGGTAACGTAGATGAATGTCGTGTTCAGCTTGATGTGAAGCTTTGTCAACTCTGTACGCATCTGTGCACGAAGCTTAGCGTCCAGGTTGGAAAGCGGCTCGTCGAGAAGGAATACCTTCGGGTTGCGGACTATAGCACGTCCAAGTGCAACACGCTGACGCTGTCCGCCGGACAGTGCAGCCGGCTTGCGGTCGAGGAGATGTTCGATTTCGAGAATGCGTGCCGCTTCGTCGACACGGCGTTTTATTTCGTCCTTTGGAACACGGCGGAGTTTGAGTCCGAATGCCATGTTGTCAAAAACGGTCATATGCGGATAAAGTGCATAGTTCTGGAAAACCATCGCGATATCCCTTTCCTTCGGCGGGACATCGTTGCAAAGCTTACCGTCTATATAGAGCTCTCCGTCTGTGATCTCTTCAAGGCCGGCTATCATACGCAGGGTCGTAGTCTTTCCGCATCCTGAAGGACCAACAAGGATTATAAACTCCTTGTCTTCTACATCAAGGTTAAAATCCGAGACGGCTACAACGCCACCAGGATACTTTTTGTATACACCTTTCAGTGTTACACTTGACATGCAATAACCTCCAAATCAATGCCAAAATTGTATTCTTACTATACCACACCAGCTCTGCATCGTATATTAACTTAATGACCAAATGTAAAAATCGTATTTTGTACAACCTGACCGATTATGTTAATTAATTGTTAAATATATTACGTTTGCAAAATCGGTTTATTGCGCGCATGGTGTCGAATCGAGGATTTTTTTGAGATATTTCGGTAATGTCCCGGCAAATCACGGAAAACGGATTTGCTGTTTTCCTCCGCTCCGGCAAAGTTCGACGCCGATTAAATGGCCGGAAAAACTGAGGTCTTTTTGCTTCCAGCCTTCCGACATGGAACGACATGCCTCAGAAATCTTTGCCGCAGTGAGCGGCTGACGAGGCATGTCGACCACAGGACTTTTTTTGTAATAGTTAGTTAATATATTTTTAACAGAGCCGCAAAAGATCTGTTTTAGTTTTCTTCGGCCTGTCTTTCCTCGATGACCTTCTGCTGGACATGCGGCGGAGCTTCTTCGTAACGATCGAACTTGAGGACGAAGGAACCGCGTCCCTGTGTCATCGAACGCAGGTCGATGGCATAGGTGGACATCTCAGCCATAGGCACTTCCGCTTCGACTACCTGCATGCCATCAACGGGATTCATGCCGAGTATGCGGCCGCGGCGTTTGTTCAGGTCGCCGATGATATCGCCCATGTAGCTGTCAGGAATGGTTACCTTCAGGTTGCCGATGGGTTCCATCAAAACGGGGCTCGCCTGTGCAAGACCGGCCTTATATGCCAGGGCAGCAGCAGTCTTGAATGCCATTTCCGACGAGTCAACTTCGTGATAGGAACCGTCAACGAGGGTCGCCTTCAGTTCAACGACAGGATAACCGGCAAGGACGCCGCGCTGCATGCTCTCGCGGATACCCTTCTCGACAGCCGGATGATAGTTCTTCGGAACGCTTCCGCCGAAGATCGTCTCCTCGAATATGAGGTCTTCCGCACCCGGGGCCGGCTCAAATTCGATCCAGACGTGACCGTACTGACCGTGTCCGCCGGACTGTTTCTTGTGCTTTCCTTCGACCCTGACCTTTTTCCTTATCTTCTCGCGATAAGCCACTTTGGGTATGCTGACTACAGTATCGACACCGAATTTGCTCTTCAGCTTGGAACGAAGCACATCGATGTGGATGTCGCCTATACCGGAGAGTATCAGCTGTTTTGTTTCGACATTCTGCTCGAACGTAAATACCGGGTCTTCTTCTGCAAGACGTGCAAGTCCCGAGGCTATCTTCTCTTCTCCGCCTTTTGCCGTCGGAGCAATAGCCACCGAATAGCAGGGTTCCGGGAATTTAATGCCTTCATGTACGATGCCCGATCCGATCGCGCTGAGAGTATCGCCGGTCTTGGTATCTGACAGCTTTGAAACAGCAGCGATGTCTCCGCAGGGAACTTCGGTGATCTCGGTATTCTTCTTGCCTTTTACCGAGTAAATGTGGCCAAGCTTTTCTTTCGTACCCGTGCGCGGATTCTCAAGCGTCATGTCGGACGTAATGGTACCCGACATCACCCTGAAGAAAGAGAACTTGCCGTACTGGTCCGAGATGGTCTTGAAAACGATCGCGCTCGGCTGTCCGGCGGGATCGCCCTGGGGAGCGGGAGCGTAATTTACGATGCCGTCAAGAAGCGCAAAGGTGCCTGCGCCGGTGAATCCGCTTCCGCAAAATACCGGGCAAACTGATCCGTTCTTTACGCCTTCTCTAAGTCCGTTGATGAATTCCTCATCGGTAAACTCTTCGCCCTCAAAGAACTTCTCCATCAGCTCTTCGGATGACTCGGCCACGTTTTCCGTAAGGACGCTGCGCAGTTGCTCCATCTTGTCGACGGCATCCGAAGGTATGGAAACCTCTTCGTCCTTCACGCCGTTGATGCGGAAAGCCTTTTTGCGGACGATGTCGATCACGCCGGTGATCTTTCCGCCTTCGACCAGCGGCATGGTAACGGCGCAGACCGAGATGCCGAACTGGGCACGCAGGTCTTCGTATGTTTTATCGAAATTAGCATTTTCTTCGTCTATTTTTGAGATATAGAACATTTTTGGAAGCTTGTGCTCATCGAGCATTTTAACGGCCTTTTCCGTACCGACGCTGACGCCTCCCTTGGCGCTCAGGACAACAAGGCCGCTGTCCGCAACACGCAGGCACTGCAAAACCTCTCCGACAAAATCGAAATAACCGGGCGTATCCATCAGATTGATTTTTACTTTGCCATAAGAAACCGGTACCGGTGCTGCCGAAATCGAGATCTGACGCTTGACCTCCTCAGGATCGTAGTCACATACGGTCGTTCCGTCGGCCACTTTGCCCAGCCTATCCGTTCCCTTAGTCAGATATAAAATGCTCTCGGCCAAACTGGTCTTGCCGTCTCCTCCGTGTCCCAGCAGGCAGATATTGCGGATGTTGTGAGATGTCGCCATTTGATTTCCTCCTGTAATTATTTGAAAATGACGCTCTTCCCATTTCCATGGCGAATGCTCTGTCTGAAAAACCGGACCGCCGCGTTATGGGATCACGATAGTCACTTCACAAAGTATATAATATTTACCGTTTCATTTCAAGTTCTCTTGAGCAAATTTATGCGTTATTTTTCATATATTATGAGAGTTCCGGAACAAGTGACCTTATATTCAGGCGATTCCTGTTATAAATTGTATTGAAATGCTCGCATTTATCCGACCTATACATTATAATTATATTATCGTCCGCGGAAGGCTCACCATACGGAAGTTTGTTTCATTTTTATCGATCTGTGGTTGACCGCCGCCGGAAATAATGATAACATTCTGAAATAAACGATTTTGCTTCAACACATTATTATAATACCTTATACCGGTCCTCTTCATGTTCTGCGTTCAGAACGATTCATTTTCAATTCCTGAGAAACGGAGAGATCTTATGACTAATCTGACAGAGACGTTCGGCTCAAACGTTTTCAGCGAAAGCGTCATGCGGGAGCGTTTGCCGAAGGAGACTTTCGTAAACCTCATGGAGACGATCCGTAACGGCGACGAGCTGGACTATACCACCGCAATGACTGTGGCAGCCTGCATGAAGGAATGGGCAATAGAAAAGGGCGCGACGCATTATTGCCACTGGTTCCAGCCCATGACCGGCGTGACGGCCGAGAAGCACAACAGCTTCATATCACCGGTTTCGGACGGGAAAGCCATAACGGAATTTTCGGGCAAGGAGCTCATCAAGGGCGAATCCGACGCCTCCTCATTCCCTTCCGGCGGACTTCGCGCCACTTTTGAAGCGCGCGGATATACGGCCTGGGACCCCACATCCAATGCATTCGTCATGAACAGGACCCTCTATATCCCCACCGCCTTCTGTTCATATTCCGGGCTCGCACTGGACAGGAAGACGCCCCTGCTCAGGTCTTTGAACGCCCTGAACAAACAGGCGATGCGCGTACTTCGGCTTTTGGGCAACAATACGTCCCGTCAGGTGATCTGCACTCTCGGTCTTGAACAGGAGTACTTTATTATAGACCGTGAAGTCTATCAGAAGAGGCCCGACCTCATCTATTCCGGCCGCACGCTTTTCGGTTCTCCTCCCCCGAAAGGTCAGGAGATGGATTACCATTACTACGGACATATCAAGCCGCGCATAGCACGGTTCATGCAGCAGGTCGACGAAGAACTGTGGA
>JAAYMG010000257.1 GCA_012521525.1 Clostridiales bacterium
AGAAAAATATTGGAAAAGGCGATCAGCGCATCCAGGGCAAGAGAAGCAGCACGCAAGGCAAGGGAACTTACCCGCAGGAAGACTGCTCTGGAAGGTGCTTCACTGCCAGGAAAACTTGCCGACTGCAATGAAAAGAACCCGGAACTGACCGAACTGTTCCTGGTAGAGGGAGACTCTGCAGGAGGTTCCGCAAAACAGGGACGCGATTCGAGATACCAGGCCATCCTTCCCCTTTGGGGAAAAATGCTCAACGTAGAAAAGGCACGGCTGGACAAAGTATACGGAAACGATAAACTGATGCCCGTAATAACCGCCATAGGAACGGGTATCGGTGAGGATTTCGACATAAGCGGGCTGAGATATCACAAGATCATCATCATGGCGGATGCCGACGTTGACGGAAGCCATATAAGGACACTCCTCCTTACGTTTTTCTTCCGTTTCATGCGTCCCCTGGTAGAGCGGGGCCATATCTATATAGCTCAGCCGCCTCTTTACAAGATCATACATGGGCAGAAAATACTCTATGCCTACAAGGACGAAGAGCGCGATGCGATAATCGAATCCATACGCAGCGAAAAGCCTAATGCGAAAATCGAGGTTCAAAGAAATAAGGGTCTCGGAGAGATGGACTATACCGAACTGTGGGAAACGACTATGGATCCGGAGCGCCGAACTCTGCTCAGGGTGGAATTGTCGGACGCCGCCCATGCCGATGAGATCTTCACCATTTTGATGGGAGAAAAGGTTGAGCCTCGTCGCGAGTTTATCGAACAAAATGCCCGGTTTGTTGTCAATCTTGATGTTTAGCGTTTTGGACCCATCGAGCGCTTCAGGCGTGGTGGGATGGAGGTAACTTATGGAAAACGATCGAATTCTAGAGGAGCAGTCGATTGTTCCGGTAGAGATAGTACGCGAGATGAAACGTTCATATATCGACTATGCCATGTCGGTCATAGTTGCGCGTGCTCTTCCGGATGTACGTGACGGTTTGAAACCGGTCCATAGACGCATACTTTACACGATGTATGAGGACGGATTGACTCCGGACAAGCCGTTCCGCAAATCAGCGACGACCGTCGGTGACGTGCTGGGAAGATACCATCCCCATGGAGACGCTTCGGTTTACGACGCGTTGGTACGCCTTGCGCAGGATTTTTCCCTGCGCTATCCTCTGGTGGAAGGGCACGGAAACTTCGGTTCAATCGACGGAGATCCGCCGGCTGCTTACCGTTATACTGAAGCCCGCATGTCCAGGATCGCTTTGGAGATGCTCGGTGATATAGACAAGGAAACGGTTGATTTTCAGCCCAACTTTGACAATCAGCGTAAAGAGCCTGAGGTTCTGCCTTCACGCTTCCCCAATCTGCTTGTAAACGGGTCGCAGGGTATAGCGGTAGGTATGGCTACAAATATACCTCCCCATAATCTGAAGGAGACCATTGACGCGATCGTATGCATCCTCGATAATCCCGAGGCCGACCTGGACGACCTGATGGAACATATCAAGGGTCCCGATTTCCCGACATACGGCATCATTAGCGGCAGGGCAGGCATCAGGGCTGCATATGCGACGGGCCGGGGACGCATCAAGGTCAAAGCCCGCTCCGAGATACAGGAAATGAGCGGCAACCGGTTCAGGATCGTCGTGACAGAGTTGCCATATATGGTCAACAAGTCGCGGCTCATCGAATCGATCGCAAATTTGCACAAGGACAAGAAGATCGAAGGGATTTCCGCTCTTCGCGACGAGTCGGGCCGCCACGGGATGAAAATAGTTATTGAGCTGAAGAGGGAGGCAAATCCCCAGGTCGTCCTCAACAGGCTTTATGCCATGACCCAGATGCAGACGACTTTCGGCATCATAAATCTGGCCCTTGTCAACGGCGTCCCAAAAGTGCTTTCTTTGCGTGAGATGCTGGACGAGTACATCTCACACCAGAAAGTAGTCATTGTCCGCAGGACACAGTATGATCTGAAGAAAGCGGAAGAGCGCGCTCACATATTGGAAGGCCTGCACATAGCAGTCGAAAACATAGACGAAGTCATACGCATAATACGTTCCAGCTATGATGACGCAAAGCAGCGCCTGATGGAGAGGTTCGATCTCTCTGACGCCCAGGGGCAGGCAATTATAGACATGCGTCTGGGCAGACTGCAGGGCCTTGAGATCGAGAAGATCGAAAACGAACTGCGTGAGCTGCGTTTGAAGATAGAAGATTATAAGGATATCCTGGCGAATGAAAGCAGGGTAATAGCGATCCTGAAGGAAGAACTGCTGCAAATCAGCAAAAAGTTCGGGGATGAACGCCGCACCGAGATAGAGCAGGTCGAGGATGAGCTGGACATTGAAGACCTGATAGATAAAACGGATTGTGTATACACCCTTACCCATCTTGGTTATATAAAGCGGCAGGATTGCGATGTATACCGCACGCAACGCCGGGGCGGCAGAGGCATATCCGCAATGACCACCAGGGAAGAGGATTTTGCGGAGACCATATTCGTCGCTTCATCCCATGACATGATACTTTTCTTTACCAACCAGGGAAGGATCTATAACAAGAAGGGATACATGATACCCGAATCGGGCCGTACTGCAAAGGGTATGAATATAGTAAATCTCCTGCCCCTTGAACCTGAAGAAAAGGTGACCGCCATGATCCCGGTACAGGAGTTCACGGATGAAGAGTACCTTGTTATGACGACCAAAAAGGGAACGGTCAAGCGTACGAAGCTCTCTGATTTTGATACCGTTCGAAAAGGCGGCATACGTGCTCTGACACTTGAAGAAGGGGATGAGCTGATATCGGTCCGCCGCACAGACGGCAACCAGAAGATAATCATCGCTACGAGGAACGGGATGGCGATCTGCTTTGATGAGAACGACATCCGACCGATGGGAAGGTCGGCGATCGGTGTCCGAGGGATACGCCTTGAGGGTGACGACTATGTCATCGGAGCGGTGCAGACCATTACCGGCGGGACCCTGCTGACGATCACCGAGAACGGGTATGGAAAGCGTACTCCCGTTGATGAGTATTTAAGAGGCGGTGAAGATGAAAGACAGCCGCAGCGCCGCGGAGGAAAAGGTCTGCTCAACTACCGGATCACGGAAAAGACAGGCTTTGTGGCTGCCGTCCTCATGGTAACCGAAGAAGACGATATTATCGTTATTTCGGACGACGGTACTCTAATAAGGATGCCGTCTACGGACATCAATATCTATTCGAGGGCAACACAGGGCGTAATAGTGATGCGGGTAAATGAAGGTTCACGGGTGATTGGAGCGGCACGCCTGGACCGCGAAGAAAGTAACTGCAGCGATGGTAAGGGCGAATAGCTGCAGCGAAGGAATGAACAAGGACAAGAATAGATCCAAAAAAGGAATGAACAAGGACAAGAATAGATCCAAAAAAGGAAAAGAATAAACCCAAAAAGCAAAAGAGTCGCATTTCTGCCTGGTGCAAATGCGGCTCTTATTAATCTTATAGTAGAATGTGGTATTTGGATGATGCTAATATGGGGGATAATTTGATGCTTATATTGGTATGACTCAATTTACTGGTTTTCATTTCGCAACCGTAACAGACCGGAGGTGTTACCAATATTTATTAAATCAAGTCTATATGCTGACATGTGATAACCATGACATATGTATTGCATGACATGTATTATATGAGCATGAGAATCACATGATCATGATTTTGCTGAACAGCAAAGTTACCAGCGGTATTGTTATGACGGACAGGATCGTACTTACCGTAACGGCGCCTGTGCCGTAATCCGGCTCATACCCGTAATTTGCGGGGAACATGGCTGCAAGCGCCGCAATAGGGCAAGCCGAGGCGACAAAATTGGCCGTTGTAGAGAAATTGTTTGCCGGGAATACCAGGTACACCGGGATCATCAACAAGGGAATGACGATCAGTCTGAGAAAAGAAATATAGTATACCCTCGGATTTGCAAAGTAAGGCAGTATCTTTGTCCGGGCCATATAGGTCCCGACCAGGATCATTGCGATAGGGGTATTCATGTTTGCGATAAATCCGATCGCTGTGGAAACGGGCGACGGAAGCTTTATTGAGAATATGAACAATATCTGTCCGATCAGGATCGAAATCACGCCGGGATTCAATATGATTTTTTTCAGTGTGTCTTTGACACTTGAGCGGCCGGTAAGGATCAGAACGCCTACCGTCCACTGTGTCAGGTTGAACACCATTACGTAAACAGATGCGAGGATTATATTATCGCTGCCTATAAGGGCCGAGACGAGGGGAATTCCCATGAAACCGCCGTTAGAGAACATTACTGCAAACCGTTCAAGCTTGTTCCTCGGCTCTTTTCCCCTGATAAAAATAAAAGAGACTATGATGGCCAGAAAATGTGAAATGACCGCAAGAATGAATGTTTTCAGCAGGACTTCGAAAAGATCCCTATCAAAGGGGCGATTGTATGTAGATATGAGCAAACAAGGCGTGACCGCATAAAGCAAAAGCTTGTTTATTTCACTCGACCCCTGGCGGGAGATCCAGTCTTTTTTCGCAAAAAAATAACCCACTCCTATCAGAATGAACATTACCAGGACCTGGATACCCGCGGTTTTAGCCATTTCCAAGACAGTTTCCTCCAAATATGCAGATTAAATGAAAGCAAATTCTATGACAGCAGAAATCGTATGATCACATTGAAGATCGCATGCTCAATGAACTGCGAGATTTTCTTTGTTTTCGGCATAGGGAAGGGTATCGACCGGCTTTTTCCGTCCGTTCCAGAAGTTGAAGACTGCGCGTATCAGGTAGCCTGCTGAACGGCCTATCCAGTCCAGATACATTCCCGACCAGATGCCGAGGACTCCCCAATCGAATCGTTTGACCAATAACCATGAGCCTGTTACCCTGAAGATCAAAAGGCTCATCAGCGATATGTACATGGTCCATTTTGCATCTCCGACCGAACGCAGGGCAAGGGGAAGGATGAATGAAAAAGACCATGCGATCGGTACCATGATGCATGACGAATAAATTATCTGTTTTACGAGGCCTATTGTTTCCTGTGCGGGACCGTAGAATTTAACGATAATGTCCAGTAATGGCAGTATGGGGACATAGTTGAGGATCTGGAAGGCGGATGAATATAAACAGAGCTTCAACATGAGCTTTTTTGCCGAAAGAAACTGACCGGCGCCATAAGCCTGTCCTACGATCGTTACCGTTACGATCTGGAAGGCTGTTCCGGACAGGGTGAGGAGCCCGAAAATAGAATTTCCTATTGCGTTTGCATGCAGGGCCAATGTACCCATTTCCGACAACAGGGTGCTCAGGAATATCCTTGAACCCTGAAATATTATCGAATCTATGCCGGTGGGGACACCTACCTTGAAAATAGGTGCCAACACGTACCATTCAAACCTTTTTGCCGCTCCAGAAAACGGAACGGGCCCGTTCGACTTTAACAAAACGACATAAGACATGATACCAGATGTTATCCTCGCAAGCAACATTGCGATCGATACACCGTATACTCCTATTCCCGCTCCGAATATGAGAATAGAAGCTACGGCCAGGTTGACGATGTTTGAAAGAGCGGAGGATATCATGGGAGTACGCGTGTTTCCGGCGGCGCGCATTATTCCGGCAGAAGCGGAGTACAGTCCCAAAAAGGGATAACTTATGCCGGAGAATATCAGATATATGTATCCGGCATCCAGCACATCGGGGTCCGCTGAACCGTATAGCAGGGAAAGCAAGGACTTCCCAAATGTTATGGTGATCACACCCAAAAGCGCGGCCGACAATGTGCAGATAGAAACCGCCTGTCTAGCTGTTTCTTCTGCCCTGGCAGCTTTGGAAGCTCCTATGTATTGGGCGATAACTACCGTTGCTCCTGAGGCAAGGGCGTTGAAGACATTGAAAACCAGGAAGTTGATCTGATCCACAAGGCTTACTCCGGATACTGCATATGCACCGACATTGGAGACCATAATAGTCGAGACGAAACCAATGAATATGGTCAGTCCCTGCTCGATGAGTGCAGGCCAGTAAAGCCTGAGAAAAAGGGATCTTTCTTTTGCTGGAGTGTATATGTCAGACATATGTGATCGCTCCTTATGCTGATATATTACACTCTTTTTTGCAAAAAGCAAGAAAAGAATAAAATGAAAAGCGGGTATATGAACAGGATATAATTCATTGAAGATTTGCACGGCAGCATATATAATATTAAAAGGATAGGATAAGACTGAAATGTTTGTTTGAACGGATTTTTATACGGATACATGAAAGCAGATATTTTGAAGGAAAGGACGGCCTATGCTGATTTTTACGGTTGGAGACGTGGTGTCGGACAGCGGGATCCGGCTGCTTGAAAAGACACTGCGCCCGTTCAAAAAACTTAAAGGTATCCATTTCACGATCGTCAACGCGGAAAACGCCTCAGGCATGGGTTTGGTTCCCGAACAGGCTGACAGGATCTACAATGCGGGTGCCGATTTGATCACTCTTGGAAACCATGCATTTTCAAGGCGCGAAATGCTGTCATATGTTGAAGACCAGCCGTATATCCTCAGGCCGGAAAATTACACTCATTACAACCCCGGAAAGGGGCATGGGGTATATGTGGCAGAAAACGGGCAGCAGTTGGCTGTGATATGCCTGATCGGCAGGGTATTTATGCAAAACCAGGCAGAAAACCCTTTCTTTATAGCGGACAGGGTCATTCAGAAACTGGATGCGAAAATAAAATGCGTTGAAATACACGGAGAAGCGACCAGTGAAAAGTCGGCATTGGCATGGTATCTGGACGGAAGGGTTTCTGTGGTTTATGGGACCCACACACATGTTCAGACCGCGGATGAGCGCATACTTCCAAAGGGCACGGGTTATATCTCGGATATCGGTATGACCGGTCCTGTTGACTCGGTGCTCGGCATGGACCCGGAAACTTCAGTCGAAAGACTGCTGGGGGTACCTCAGATAAAGTATAAACCGGCTTCGGGGGCCTGCATGCTGCAGGGAGCACTGTTCGAAGTCGATGACAATACCGGGCGATGCCTTTCGGTTGAGAGGATCAGGCTGAGCTAGAAAATCTGAGAGCGTGCGAAAATCCATATGAAGTCAAAAGTTCGCGATTAATGCAAAACCGCATATAATGGCACAAAAAAATATCGCAAATTTTCAAAGTTCATATTATAATAGAAATTGAAAGCATCCGGTTCAAAACGTGTTGCGTATCCAATTTCGGTTCAGGATCTGTGCTTTGTTGTAAAGGAGGCGCTTATGAAGCTGGTTTTTGCTATAGTCAGTCATGATGACGCACATAACGTGATCCATACCCTTACCAGAGAAGGTTTTTCGGTTACAAAGCTGGCGACTACGGGCGGTTTCCTTATGGCGGGAAACACGACGATACTGATCGGTGTATCGGATGAAAAAGTAGACGATGCGATCGAAATCATTAAAAGGACTTCCCGCAGCAGAAAGCAGGCAGTACCTACCGTTACCGAACCCGGTATGGCGATCCACTCAACCATGCCGGTAGAGGTGAATGTAGGCGGAGCGACGATATTCGTACTTAACATAGATAGGTTTGAAAAGTTTTGAAAGTCATAGGTAACCAGGCGCTTCTTGAACAAATAGGCGAAGCAGTGAAAAACAGGCGGATGTTTCACGCCTGCATCATATCCGGGCCAAGAGGAATAGGGAAGAAAACGTTGGCAAAGCATATAGCGACGGCAGCGGTTTGCACGGAAGTCCAGCCACCATGCGGCCGCTGTTCAGGCTGTTTAAAATCGGAAAAGGATATCCATCCGGATATAGACCATGTAAAGCCTGACGGGACCGAAATCAAGGTCAATCAGATCCGATCCCTGCGAGCTTCGCTGTATACGCTCCCAAATGAAGCTCCATGCAGGGTCGCCGTGATCGAGAATGCGGACTGCATGAATGTCAACGCGCAAAACGCAATGCTGACCATATTGGAGGAGCCTCCCTCTTCGGTAATCATTTTGCTGATTTGTGAAAACGAGTCGGAACTCCTGCCGACCATCAGGTCCAGATGCGTGCATTACCGCATGCAGCCGCTCCCTGAGGAGATAATAAAGGATGAACTTCTGAGAAGGAAATCGGGCATTTCAGCCGATGAGGCCGTAAATGCAGCAAAGAAATCTGACGGGATCCTGGGGCGCGCGCTCGAAATTATTGAAGCCGCAGCGGGGGACGGATATGACTGTCAGATCATTGAGGCACTATGTGAAAGAAGTGTTGAAAGACTTATTACATTGGCCGCTACACTTGAGAAAGAAGCAAACAGGGACAACCTGTGTGATATGATCAGATCGGTGCAGAAAACGATGGGCAACGCAGCTGCTTTCCAGGCGGGAAAATCGGATAACTGGTCCGCCGACGAGCGGCGACTGGCATCAGTATATGATAAAAAGGCAATTATCAGAATGTATCAGTTATGTACTGCGCTGATAGGTTATTGTGAGGCAAACGTGGGCGTGGGACATATCGTTGGTGCATTTGCAAGTATGTTATCGGAGGAAGTAAATAGATGACCGAAGTTGTTGGAGTCAGATTCAAAAAAGCCGGCAAGGTTTATTATTTTGACCCGGACGATAAAAAACTGGAGCCTGAGACAATGGTCGTGGTGGAGACCAGCAGGGGTATCGAACTGGGTGAATGCTCGACAGGGAATATCTTCGTCGAAGACGAAAAGGTAGTGCAGCCCCTTCGAAAGGTATTGAGGATAGCCACTGAAGATGATCTGAGGATCTACAGGGAAAACGCCGAGAAGGAGAAGCAGGCTCTTGAAATCTGCCAGAAGAAGGCGGACGAGCACAACCTGGAAATGAAGATCGTGGATGTAGAGTATTCGTTTGACGGGTCGAAGATCCTTTTCTACTTTACCGCAGACGGACGGGTAGATTTCAGGGAGCTGGTGAAGGACCTCGCAAGCATTTTCCGTGTTCGCATAGAGCTCAGGCAAATAGGAGTCAGGGACGAAGCAAAGATGCTCGGAGGACTGGGCATCTGCGGAAGGCCCTTCTGCTGTGCGACATTCCTCAACGAGTTCAGTCCCGTTTCAATAAAAATGGCGAAAGAACAGAACCTTTCGCTGAGTCCTACGAAGATATCCGGGACCTGCGGCAGGCTTATGTGCTGTCTGAGGCATGAGCAGGAAGCGTATACACGCCTGCTGGAGACGACACCAAAGGTCGGTTCGATAGTTGAGACACCTGACGGGGAAGGTACCGTGATAGAGGTGAACCTTCTAAGGCAGAAGCTTAAGATCCTTCTTACCGACGAAAACGAGACGGTTGCGAAAGTATATCCCGTCAAGGACGTAAAATTGATAAAGTCAGGCAAAATACAGCTAAAACAGGTGGAAGAAGTCGAACCGGATCTTATTGAACTGGAAGAATGAAGCGGGAATATACCATATGAAATATTTATCAAGGGAATACGATATCTGTGTCATAGGTGCGGGACATGCGGGCATAGAAGCTGCGCTCGCGGCCGCAAGACTCGGTCTTCGTGTGGTTTGTTTTACTATAAATATGGATACGGTTGGCAATATGCCGTGCAATCCGTCGATCGGGGGCACGGCAAAAGGCTGCCTTGTAAGGGAAATAGACGCGCTTGGCGGGGAAATGGCGAAAGCCGCAGATGAGACGTGCATCCAGTTCAGGATGTTGAACAGGGGAAAAGGCCCTGCCGTCCAGTCACCCCGCGCGCAGGCTGACAGAAGGGCATATCAGGCGCGGATGAAGCACGTGCTTGAATCCCATCCGAATATCGACCTCAAGCAGGGTGAAATCGTCGACATATTAGTCGAAAACGATCAGGTCAGGGGTGTGGAAACGGCCCTTGGAGCTGTTTATCCGGTGAAGGCAGTTATAATCGCGACCGGAACTTTTCTGCGCGGTCGGGTCATAGTGGGGGATTATTCTACGCCAAGCGGACCTGACGGATTGTTTCCGGCGAACAAGCTTGCCGTAAAGCTGAAAGAGCTTGGTATAAAAATGCTGAGGTTCAAAACCGGTACACCTCCCAGAATAAACGCCAGGACTGTAAACTTTGATAAAATGGTACCGCAGTACGGTGAGTATGATCTGTCGCCGTTTTCCTTTGAAACGGAAAAGCTGCCAGAAAGCAAGGTGGTTTGCTGGCTGACTTATACTAATGAGAATACGCACCGTATAATCAGGGAGAACCTTCACAGATCTCCGTTATACTCCGGGGAGATAACCGGTGTCGGGCCGAGGTATTGTCCTTCAATAGAAGATAAAGTCGTTAAGTTCCCCAACAAGGACCGGCATCAGATCTTTGTTGAGCCAATGGGACTCAACACAGAGGAAATGTATATACAGGGCCTTTCAACGTCCATGCCCGAAGATATCCAGATCCAGCTTGTCCGCTCCATAGAAGGGCTTGAAAACGCAGAAATAATGAGGCCTGCTTATGCTATCGAATATGACTGCATCGACCCCCTTGAGATCTATCCTACTCTTGAGTCGAAGAAGATATCAGGGCTATACGGTGCAGGTCAGTTCTGCGGCACGTCGGGATACGAGGAAGCCGCAGCGCTAGGTCTTATGGCAGGAATAAACGCAGCGTTGAAAATAAAGGGAAAACAACAGATAGTAATAGACAGAGCGGACGCATATATCGGGACTCTTATTGATGACCTTGTGACAAAAGGAACGGAAGAGCCTTACAGGATCATGACATCAAGGTCGGAATATCGCCTTATTCTCAGGCAGGACAACGCGGACCTGAGATTGAGCAGGATCGGTTACGAAGTCGGTCTGATTTCCCGTGAAAGATACGAGAAGGTGCAGCATAAGTACAGGCTGGTGGAGCAGGAAGTCGAGAGGCTGAAGAAAGTCACAGTCAGGAATACGGATGAGTTGAATCAGATGCTCATCGATGCCGGAACTTCACCGGTGAAGACCGGAATAAGGCTGTTCGAGCTTCTGAAAAGACCGCAGATAACATATGAGATGACGTCGGGGTTCGATCCGGACCGTCCAGAGCTGAGCAGGGAAGTCATTGAGCAGGTAGAGATAGCCATAAAGTATGAAGGCTATATCAGGAGGCAGCTATCGCAGGCCAAAGAATACAAGCGGCAAGAGAACAGGCTGCTGCCGGATGACATAGATTACAGCGTGATCACGGGGATGAGCATCGAGGCAAGGCAAAAGCTGGCAAAGATCAGGCCCCGTTCGATCGGACAGGCATCAAGGATCTCGGGCGTCGATCCTTCGGATATGGTTGCACTGATGTTCTGGCTCGACAAGAACGGGGGAGGAAAGGAGCATGGCTGATTGAAGGATCTGATGAAATCCGTCCTGGATGAGCTGCAAATGGATGCGTCTCCGGAAATACTCGAACGATTCGATGAGTATGCGCGTCTTTTGACGGAAAAAAACCGCATCATGAATCTCATAGGTAACCCTGACCCGGAGGAAATCGCAATCCGGCACTTTGCGGATTCCCTGTTCCCTGTGATTATGGGATTGGAAAAGGGATCGTCGGTGATCGACGTTGGGACCGGAGCCGGTTTTCCGGGTATACCTATAAAAATCGTGCGGCCGGATATAAAAATTACATTACTGGATTCTTTGGGGAAAAGAATAGAGTTTCTGAAGGAAGCCGCCGGTGTTTTGGGACTTGACGGAGTGAACATCGTCAATGCGCGTGCGGAAGAAGCGGCTTTTTCAGATGTCCATCGGTAGCAATATGACTATGCGTTGAGCAGGGCCGTTGCCGGTATGAATATCCTTATCGAGTTATGCCTTCCGTTTGTTAAGTGCGGAGGCATGCTATGCGCAATGAAATCATTGAACATCGATGAAGAGATAAAAGGTGCGCAAAGGGCAGCAGGTGTTTTGGGAGGAAGAATAATAGAGCCGTATATATACGTTTTGCCGTTTAGGGACATCAGATTGCAGATCGTGCGAGTAAAAAAAGAAAAGCCAACTCCGGGAGAGTACCCGAGAAGGTTTGCGAAAATAAAACAGAAACCCCTTTGATCTGTCATCCTTTTTCAAAGAACCGGCAAACAGTATGTATATACATTTAGGAAAGTATGACATCCCGGGCGCTGCCGTCAAATTTTCGATCAATAAATGAAGCCGCAAAGGCGGCTTTTCATTTTTTAAATCAAAAAGAGCTCGACAATATCCTGCAAGATACTTCAAATTGCGCTCCCTAAATTGTCAAAACGGATAAAAAGTTAGGATAAAAGCGTGAAAACTGCGAATTGTTTTCCTTTACATAGCGAAAAAATTATGTATAATTTGAGAAGGAAGCTTGGGCGGAGGAGTGTTTCATGCAGATTGGCAAGGAAAACAGCCTATATGAAAACAACCGCATCCAGTACATATCTATCGATAAAATAAGACCGAATCCGGGCCAGCCCAGGAAACTGTTCGACCAGGAAAGTCTCAACGAACTGGCGGACAGTATATCTAAATATGGTGTACTTCAGCCGCTAAGCATCAGAAAAAAGGGTGATACCTTTGAACTGATAGCGGGCGAGAGAAGGCTGAGGGCATCGATAATAGCCGGATTGAAAAAGGTGCCGTGCATCGTTCTAGGAGTAAGCAATGAGCAATCCTCCATTCTCTCACTGATAGAGAACATTCAGCGTAAGGATCTTGATTTCATCGAAGAGGCCGAAGGGATCGCCCGTCTGATACTGACGTATGGACTTTCACAGGAAGAAGCCGCAAGAAAGATCGGAAAGTCACAATCTGCGGTGGCAAATAAACTGAGGATCCTGAAGCATTCCAGGCAGGTGCTTGAACTCCTGAGAAAGCATGGGCTCACGGAGAGGCATGCGAGGGCACTGCTGAGGCTGGAGAATGAAGAGGACAAGCTTGAAGCCATCGAGCAGATAGTTGAATGCAACTTGAATGTTGCGGATACTGAAGATTTGATAGATCGGATGCTGAACAGCAACGGTCCAAAGATCAACAAGAAGGTTAACCGCACTTTCTCGTTTATTATCAAGGATATAAGGATTTTTGAGAATACTATCAAGCATGCAATCGAGATGATGCGGGATTCCGGATTGGAAGCCGATTACGGAAAAGTCGAAGACGAAAGATCCATCACGCTGACGATCAAAATTCCGAAGAAGGCTTGTTGATCGAAAAGCTTATATGCTTTTGTATAACTGATAATTTGATCAGCCTTTTGATCTTGCTATTGATTTAGCTATTTACGGGGAGTATGGCCTGTGCAATCGTCCGTCTTTCGCAGAAGCGGAGACGGACCTTTTTTTGTTTCACGTGAAACACTGTTTTTCCGTAACAAAAGATTGGTTTGCCTATATGTTATAGAAGAACGGGTAAATCTCGGTAAATTAAATTATGAGAACAAGCGAGTATCATGGATCATATTTCGAGTTATAGTCAATGATTACTGTGAATGATATATTAGATCAGCTTGATGTTTCACGTGAAACATTGTCATAGGGAGATAATGAAAAGACTAACAGGCAAAAAATCAGAAGGTATATGAAATAATCTCCAATGCGGATCCACATTGGACTCTAAGGTTGAAAAGTAAGTCCTGTTGCAGTATAATTACAGAAATGACAATTAGAGGTGCATTTGATGGGCCGTATAATTGCTATAGTAAACCAAAAGGGCGGAGTGGGCAAAACCACAACATGTGTCAATCTGGCAGCAGCGCTCATTGAAAAGGGCAAAAAGGTTTTGCTTTGCGACATGGATCCCCAGGGCAATGCCACTTCCGGTATGGGCGTGGACAAGGGTGCGGGAAAAACCACATATGATCTGATATTGGGTGATGTCTCGGCAAAAGACATTGTCGTAAGGACAGACTTCGGGGATGTCCTGCCGGCGAACAAAGCTCTCTCCGGTGCAGAGATCGAACTCGTTTACATACCGGAAAGGGAATATTGCCTTAAAAAATCGCTTGATGAACTTCGAAACCTGTATGATGTTATCCTGATAGATTGTCCGCCCTCACTTGGTTTGCTTACAGTGAATGCACTGTGTGCGGCGGATGGAGTTATAATACCGGTTCAGTGCGAGTACTACGCACTTGAAGGATTGAGTGATCTGATATATACTATTCGAGTTGTCAAGAAAGGCCTCAACAGAAATTTGGATATAGACGGGATCCTGTTGACCATGTATGATTCGCGGACTAATCTCTCGATACAGGTAGCGGAAGAGGTCAAACGACATTTTCCGGGAAAGATATACTCCGTGGTCATACCCAGAAATGTCAGACTAAGTGAAGCACCAAGCCACGGTTTGCCGGTGATAGCCTATGATCCGGGTTCAAAGGGAGCGGACAGCTACCTGAAATTATCCGAAGAAATAATAAAAAGTGCCTTGATATGATGGGTTCGGGAGGTATATCATGAGCAATAAAACGACCAGGGGAGCCGGAAGAGGGCTTGGAAAGGGATTGGGCAGCCTTCTGGGCGAAGACGCCGTTGAGGCTGTGGCACACGAGGGCAAGGGAGTTGACACAGGAGACGCTTCGGACAAGCAAAGGATACAACTCCTGAGGATCATCGATATCGAACCGAACATGTCCCAACCAAGGTCCGATTTCGATGAAGAGAAACTTGCGGAACTTGCCGACAGCATCAGGCAGCACGGTATCATACAACCGATAACCGTTCGCCAGGTGGATAAAGGTCTATACCAGATAATCGCGGGATTTCCTTGAGTCCTGCCATCCTGGACGCACGCCATCTGCGTTCTCCCGCGATTATCTGGTATAGACCTTTATCCACCTGGCGAACGGTTATCGGTTGTATGATACCGTGCTGCCTGATGCTG
>JAAYMG010000025.1 GCA_012521525.1 Clostridiales bacterium
AAATCCTGTACTTTCCCGCCGCTGGCTATGTAAACGGCAAACACACCTCCGCCAAACACTACGGATACCAATAAGAACAACAGCATATATTTCAAATACCTTCTAAAACTTCCAAATCCGAATCCAACAAGGACCATTAGTGCGGCAGCGATCAGTTTGAACAGTGCGGATGATAAAATTTCCAGGCCCGGAACACAGACCAGGACACTATATAAACCACCGGCAACAGCTGACAGCAGGAGCCTGCGCTTTCTGTACGGCAGACCCGAAAATTTGGCGGCTGCCAGGAGCATAAGGAAGTTGACCGCAAAATTCATAAAGAATACCGTGTCTACGTATACGACCTTCATTCTGCCTGACCGTCCTTCTGTCTGACTGTCCTTGCAATCAATGCCGACCTTATCTATAGGAAATGCCTGTACTATGTTTATATTATATTTGGGCCCGGTTTAGAATGCTGTCGTACAAAAAACGCTCTGCAAAAAAAGATTTGCGCCCATGGTGCGCAAATAGGAACCATTCCGACAAACGGAATGCGATTTTATCATATCGGCTCACAAATCATTGGAAAATAGGCAACTCCTATGCTATACTTTTTATATGTTGGCGTTTTATTGAAATATGACACGAAAAAATACCGGTATTTCAGATTTACGCCAGCTGAAAAATACCGGAGAAAAGGGGTAAATATGAAAACTCTGGTTTGGGCACACAGGGGGGCCAGGACCGAGGCGCCGGAGAACACCCTCGAAGCCTTTTCGCTGGCCGTGGAACAGGGAGCCGACGGAATCGAACTTGATGTCCACATGACTGCCGACGGCGAGATCGTCGTAGCCCACGACGACACTCTCGAACGGGTCTCAAACGGGACGGGCCCAATTGCCGCCAAAACATTGGCGGAGCTCAAGGAACTCGATTTTTCCAAGGGATTTCCCCGGTACTCCCCTGCCCGCATACCGACGCTCGCGGAAGTCTTCGACCTGATAAAGCCTACAGGACTGACCATAAATGTGGAGATAAAGTCCGGCATCACCGTCTATGACGGAATAGAAAAGAAATTGGTAAGGCTTGCTGAAATGTGCGGTATGAGCGACAGGATCCTCTATTCTTCTTTCAATCACTACAGCCTTATGATTTTAAGGGAGATCGACCCGAAAGTCAGGATCGGACTGCTCTACAATGAAGCTCTCATCGATCCGCACCTGTACGCGCAACATGTACGCGCAGACGCGATACATCCTTATTATCCGACGCTTATGGTACCGGGATCCATTGAGGGTTGCAAGAAGTCCGGTATTCTGATTCATCCCTGGACTGTCAACGACCGCAGTGCGATGCGCAACCTGATCGACGCGGGTGTCGACGCTCTTATAACCGATGTACCGAAAGTGGCCTTGGAGATGTTGGGGAGGTAATGAAATGAAACTTAAATACGGAAGAACTATACTCGTAGGTTTTGCCTTTCTCTCGATATGCGCTTTCTGGCAGCTTTATGACAGCGTTGTTCCCCTGATCCTGAAAAATACGTTTGGGATCGGTGATACGGTTTCCGGATTCGTTATGGCGCTTGACAATATCCTGGCGCTGTTCATGCTTCCGTTATTCGGCATGATATCAGACCGCACTAACACCAGGATCGGCAGCCGCATGCCATTTATAGTCGGAGGTACGATAGCAGCCACTATCTTTATGGTACTCATTCCTATAGCCGACAGGAGCCGCAATCTGACGATGTTTGCCATAGCGCTCGGAGCAGTCCTCTTAAGCATGAGTACTTACCGTTCACCGGCAGTAGCATTGATGCCGGATGTGACTCCAAAGCCTTTGAGGTCTAAAGCGAACGCAATAATCAACCTCATGGGTGCGGTCGGCGGCATAATCACTCTTGGGCTGATTGCTGTCATGACCCCGAAGGTCGATCGCCCCAATTATCTTCCCCTCTATGCTACAGTAGCGGCCATCATGCTTGTATGTGTCGCCATATTGTTCTTCACAATAAAAGAAAACAAGCTGAAAGAAGAAGTCCGCAGGCTGTATAAAGATGAAGAGCCTGAGCAGAAGGAAAAAGAACAGGACCATCAAAAGATGAGCAGGCCTGTCCGCAGATCCATGATACTTATACTGGCTTCCATATTCCTTTGGTTTATGGGTTACAACGCAATAACAACGGCGTTTTCCAAGTATGCAAAAGTCTACTGGGGTTTGGAAGGCGGCCTTTACGCCTACGCTTTAATGGTCGCCCAGGTCGCGGCAATAATCTCATACATACCGGTGGGCATGGCTGCTACGCGATTCGGCCGCAAAAAGGTGATACTCTTCGGGATCGTCCTTCTTTCCCTCTCTTTTGGCTGCGCCGCTTTCTTCAGCGAATTCAGCGCAGTAATCCTGCTGTTCTTCGTGACGGCGGGTATTGCCTGGGCTTCGATCAATGTCAACTCATATCCCATGGTCGTAGAAATGAGCCGCGGGTCGAACGTGGGTAAATATACCGGCTACTACTACACATTTTCAATGACGGCGCAAATCGCAACGCCGATCCTTTCCGGTGCCGTACTGGAGCACATGGGATACCAGTATCTCTTCCCTTACGGTTCGCTATTTGTGGCGCTGTAGT
>JAAYMG010000258.1 GCA_012521525.1 Clostridiales bacterium
TGATGTCGTCTCGCGGGGCGAATACATCAGCCCGGGTACCGAAGTGGAAGTTATAGAGGTCGAAGGAAACAGGATCGTAGTTCGTCGGAAAGTCAATACACAATAAATAATCGCATCATTCATATCCGGTATAACAATAATCATTATATAATCAATGAGGAGTGTGTCAAATGGAGTATTGGGTCATAGGATTGATAATTGTCGCTTGCGTACTTTTCCTGAGCCTGTTTTTCAGTTTCGTTCCCGTAACGCTCTGGATAAGTGCTATAGCAGCAAATGTACGGGTAAGCATCATTACCCTGGTTGGAATGAGGCTTCGTCGGGTCGTTCCGAGCCGCATCATCAACCCGCTTATAAAAGCCGAAAAAGCCGGTCTCAATCTAAACATCAACAAGCTGGAAGCACACTACCTCGCCGGCGGCAATGTCGACCGCGTGGTAAACTCGCTTATCGCTGCACAGCGCGCCAACATATCGCTGGAGTTTGAGCGTGCCGCGGCGATCGACCTGGCAGGACGCGATGTGCTCGAAGCCGTCCAGATGAGTGTAAACCCGAAAGTCATTGAAACACCGATCGTAGCAGCAATTGCAAAAGACGGTATCGAGCTGAAGGCAAAAGCCAAGATAACGGTGCGTGCCAACATCGACAGACTGGTCGGCGGTGCAGGTGAATCGACCGTCATCGCACGCGTTGGCGAAGGTATCGTAACCACGATAGGCAGTGCCGAATCGCACAAGGAAGTCCTTGAGAATCCGGACAAAATATCGAGGACAGTACTTAGCAAGGGGCTTGAGTCGGGTACCGCTTTTGAAATACTGTCGATCGACATAGCTGACGTGGACGTTGGCAGAAACATCGGTGCTCAGCTTCAAACCGATCAGGCTGAAGCCGATAAGAGGATCGCCCAGGCAAAAGCGGAGGAGAGACGCGCCATGGCGGTCGCCCGCGAACAGGAAATGGTAGCGCAGGTACAGGAGATGCGCGCAAAGGTCGTAGAAGCCGAGGCGGAGATCCCGAAGGCTATCGCAACTGCTCTGCGCGAAGGAAAGCTCGGCGTGATGGATTATTACAACATGCAGAATATCATTTCCGACACGAAAATGAGAAATGCCATATCCTCTTCCGAAACCACCCCGCCTGTAAAATAATGGCGGAGTCCTGACAACACTATCCGAAAGGAGAAAGATATGGCGAGCATAAAAAGCAAACCCTTATCTATCGAAGGTTTTGATCTTACCATGAGCAAATCCTTTGAACAGAAACCGGATAACAGCGGTTTGACTCATAAGTCAAGAATATTGCCTCACCTTGACGCAGCAAATATCAGGCATGGAATCTTGCTTGCCGAAGTCCTCGGGCCTCCCCTGGCAAAAAGGAAAGGGTACCGGAAATGGCTCTGAAGGTTTTGATCGCGGATGACGACGCAGGAATGCGCCTTGTCCTGCGGAAACTTATAGAGAGCATGGAAGGCTTTGAGCTTGCGGGCGAAGCGGCGGACGGCGCTGAAGCCGTCCGCCTCTGCGGCATGCTGAAGCCGGATGTCGTATTTATCGATGTAAAAATGCCCGTGCTTTCCGGAGACGAAGCGGCAAAACAGATTTACGCCACCTATCCCGACATAGCGATCATATTCGTATCGGCATACAGCGAATATATGCCTCAGGCCTTTGAAGTATATGCATTTGACTATCTCTTAAAGCCTTTCAAGACCGACCGTGTCCGTCAGACTCTGCGCAGACTTCAGAAGCGCCAGCCACAGTTCCGCGTCTCGGCGCCAAAGTCCCTGATGATCAAAAACAGGGATCAGATGATATTCGTTCCGGTCGATGACATCATAATCATTTGCCGTGAAAACCGCACGACCCTCATTGTCACGAAAGACGAAACTTATACCACGTCGGAAAGCCTCAACCTTCTGATGGGCAAGCTAAACAACAGCAATTTCTTCCGCAGCCATCGCGCATACATTCTCAACATTTCATATATTTCCAGGATATATCCCTACGGCAGGTGGACGTATCTTGTAGAAATGAAGGGAACCAAGAGGGACGCTCTTATCACAAGCGAGAAGCTGCAGGAACTGGAAAGCTTGTTAAGCGGATAAGATGAGGGCCTGACCTGTTGACAGGAACCGGACTCCTGACATCCGAGTACATACTGTTTTGTCCCTTACTCCTTGGCTGGCTGATGCTATTGCTTAGTAATAGGAAGAGAGCCA
>JAAYMG010000259.1 GCA_012521525.1 Clostridiales bacterium
ACCGGCCTTTGCGTCGAATACGCAGGTGCGGGTCTCGCCGATGAAGTCGGAAGAAACGACATCGTCTTCGGTGTAGCCGATGATGCCCTTCATTTCGCCTTCGGCAGCCTTCTTGACGGCTTCGCAGATTTCCTTATAGGTAGCGGGCTTCTCAAGGTTTACAGTCAGGTCGACGACGGATACGTCGAGTGTGGGAACACGCATCGACATACCGGTCAGCTTGCCGTTGAGAGCCGGGATGACCTTACCGACAGCCTTCGCGGCACCGGTGGAGGAAGGAATGATGTTGTAGGAAGCTGCACGTCCGCCTCTCCAGTCTTTTGCGGAAGGACCGTCAACTGTCTTCTGGGTAGCTGTGACTGAGTGTACAGTTGTCATAAGGCCGTCCTTAATGCCAAAGTTCTCGTGAATGACCTTGGCGAGAGGAGCAAGGCAGTTCGTTGTGCACGAAGCATTGGATACGAATGTCATGTCGCTTGTGTAAGTGTTGTGGTTTACGCCCATTACGAACATCGGGGTGTCGTCCTTTGAAGGAGCGCTCATGACGACCTTCTTCGCACCCGCATCAATGTGTCCCTGTGCCTTTTCCTTTGTGAGGAATACGCCGGTGGACTCAACTATATACTCGGCTCCGACCTTGCCCCACGGAATATCCTTAGGATCCTTGCAGCCGAAAACCTTGACTTCTTTTCCGTTTACGACTATAGCGTCGTCGGTGTAGGAAACTTCGCCGTCAAATTTGCCGTGGATGGTGTCATACTTGAGCATGTATGCCATATAGTCCGGGGTTATGAAGGGGTCGTTGATCCCGACAAACTCGACGTTCGGGTTTTTCAGACCTGCACGGAACACAAGACGGCCGATGCGGCCAAAACCGTTGATACCTACTTTGATGCTCATAATCAAAAATTCCTCCTGTTTCTTGAAATATCTGCAATAAATAATTTTTATTGTTCACAATATTTCTTAAGTTATTATATACCAGCGCAGAAACGGTTACAAGTATATTTTTCTAGTTTGTTAATCTTTTGTTAATCTACTGATAATCTCCGCCTATTCAGGTGTGTTTTTTATATGAATTGCATTGAATGACGAACTTTGCATAAACTTATGACCTGATCGTTTTCACACAACTGAATATACTATAGTAGAAGCAAAACATATGAGCCTGTTGAGCTCCGGAGGGTTTATGCAATTACCACATATCAGGCATCTGCTGGAAGGTTACAACGCTACGAGTGATTATGTGCTTGCCACGGTCGACAATGAGATCGTTTTTGTAAACAGGGCAGCTTCAGATATGATCGGAATCAATGTGTCAGGTAAGCCGATTTGTGATATAATCGGAAAGAACATAATTGCACTGACTTCCGGGATCCCATCCAATACGGCCGGACCGGGAGATTCCTTGTCAGTGCCCGATTGCGACTTCCTCGACAAGCGGTGTTCACTGAATGTTTTCTTCGGGACACCTACACTGTATATTTTTTCACCGTTGCCCGAAAAAAGCAATGCGCCGGAACAGGCCTTTTCTTCCGCTTCCCTGCTGGGCTTTGTCACCGAACTCCGCCGTCAGATAGCGCCAATATTGTATAATATCAAGTTGATCCCGCCGGCAATAACGAAATGCGGATACCAGATAATCAGGCTGTTGAGCAACTTCGCAGACTTCATCCGTCTGAATTCCGAAACGCCCATGCTGTTCTTCCTGAATACGGACATCGTCTCTCTCTGTCAGGAAATAGTTGAATCTGTCCGTCCGATATTGGCGATCAAAGGGATCCGGATAAGGTTCGACTCGCATCAGCAGTCTCTTATAATATCCGCTGACCCATATCTGATCCGCCGGGCCGTCATGAACCTGATTTGCAACTCCGCAAAATATACAAGGGACGGCAATATGATCGTCGTCAGCCTGCGCTTTTCTTCGGAGCAATGCTTTATCACAGTCTCGGACAACGGCAGCGGCATGGATCAGTCCGAAATAGCAGACGCATTCAAGTCATATGAAATATACCGGTTCCCGAGGATGTCCGGCGGGTATGGATTGGGTTTGGCGCTGGTGCGCAAAATAGCGCTGCTCCACGGCGGGAATGCCATGCTTGCAACAAGGGAAGGACAGGGAACTGACGTAACCATCTCTCTCCCTGCCGAT
>JAAYMG010000260.1 GCA_012521525.1 Clostridiales bacterium
AGCTCTGATCCCTCTGCTCGTTCCGCTTTTCATCAGCGCTTTCCGCAGGGCTGACGAACTTGCGATCGCCATGGAATGCCGCTGCTATCGGGGCGGCGAGGGGAGTACAAGGCTGCGCCAGTTGAACTACGGTCCGGTTGATGTATATGCGCTGATATTCTCCGTGCTGCTTTGGGGAGCGGCTATAGCATGCAGGTCGATCGCCATATGACTGATCGTGAAATGCGCAACATTGCGCTGAGGCTGGCGTTTGACGGCACCAACTACCACGGGTGGCAGTCCCAGAAAGGATTGGCCACCGTTTCTCAGAAACTTGAAGAAGCGATAGCGGCCGTAGTCGGACATCCCGTAAAACTGATCGGTTGCGGAAGAACTGATGCGGGCGTACATGCAAAAACGTATGTTGCCAATTTCAAGACATCCTCTTCGATACCGACAGAGAGGATCCCATATGCGATCAACACTAAGCTCCCCGATGACATCTCCGTCTATGAGGCTGCCGATGTTCCCGAGGGATTTCACGCGGTTTTTTCCGGCGTTCGGAAGGAATACACGTATCTCATATACCAAAGCCGGACAAAGGATCCGTTTTATTCAAACAGGGCAATGTTTTATCCCCAGAAACTGGACGTTGAGAAAATGCGGCAGGCAGCGGCCAGGTTCATCGGCAAGCATGATTTCAAGGCTTTCAGGACAGTGGGATCGAATGTAAAGACGACAGTCCGGACTGTATTCTCATACGACGTTGAAGAGGATGGCGAGATAGTTGCGCTGCGCGTTAGCGCAAACGGTTTTTTATACAATATGGCTCGCACGCTTGCCGGCACCCTTGTATATGTATCCGAAGGGAAGATCCGACCTGACGAGATCGACTCGATTTTTGAATCGGGCGATCGAAGGAAAGCCGGTCCGAATCTGCCCGCATGTGGGTTGTATATGACAGGTGTCTGGTATGACATTCCCGTTTTTGGATGATTTCCTTCGTATTTACCGGACTTCTGCTTATTTGGTGATCGTGACGCTACGATCATGTTATAATGAAAATGGCGGAGGAGCTCCTGCTTCAATAAAGTGTGGTGGTGACGACTTGGAGCCTAAGGAAAAAACGGCAAGTACTCTGAATACGATCGTAAGAATAATAATATTGCTTGTACTTGCAGTCGCCTTGCTATACGTAATAGTGAACTCGGAAGACTTGAAGACGTCCAGGTTGATGGCCTTTATTACGGGAAAACGTTTTGACAGGGAACAGATCACTGATTTCAGCTTTGCCCCGGACCCGGCCAACGCGTTTGCGATGTACCAGGACGGGATAGCGATCCTCAGTTCTACCGGTTTGTCCGTACTTGACGGATCAGGTGATGAGCGCCTGCTGGTCCCGGCCAAATATTCAAAGCCCGTAATAAAGGCTGAAGGAAAGTACCTGGTCGGTTATGACGTGGGAGGCACCCGCTGGATATACATCGATGATTACAAGATTTTGAAAAACGAGTTGTCAGAGTCGACGATCCTTAATGCAGAGATAAACGCAAAGGGATGGGCGGTCATAGTTACCCAAAGGATCGGAAGCAAGGCTACGTGCACAGTGTATAACAACGCATTGGAAAGGGTCTATGAATGGATCTCACCCGAAAGGTACATAACCTGCACCGATCTTTCCGACGACTGCAAATCGGCCGCAGTCGGCGGGCTCAGGCAGGAGAACGCAAAGATAGTGTCGACCGTCATCCTTCTTCGACTTGACAGAGAAACACCTTATGCTCAAGTTGATATTGAGGACGTTGTTATACTCGACATGAAGTATTTGAGCGACGGAAGCCTTGCAGTACTGACCGAAAACAGCGTTATGGTCATAGACAGCAACGGGAAGCTGCGCGGAAAGTTCGAGTTCGACAGCGAGCTGCTTGCGGAATATGATTTTGACGGGGCCGACTTCCTGCTGCTGCGCTTGCAGAAAAGCGACTCGGC
>JAAYMG010000261.1 GCA_012521525.1 Clostridiales bacterium
GCTTTGGACAGCCAATAAGGGTGATTTTGCTCTTCATAAATTCGCTGTGGAAATTGGCATAGGCATAGGCGGTGCAGTCTGCAGCAACCAGCAGCTTTGCCCCGTCAAAGTATGGTGCTCTCACAGGCACAAGCTTGATTTGGACAGGCCACTGTCTAAGCTGGGATTCCGGGGCTGTGCCAATCGATGACCCATGGTTGGAACCCGACGTATTTCCCGACCTCTCAAATATGCGTGCCCTCGACCCGGGACAGCCGAAATGCATGTGCCCTTTTCCGGAATCGATGTCCTCCGTATGTACGGCGCCACGTATGTCTGCCCGGGACGTTCCCTCGCCTGGATCCGTTTGTTCGGCAGACCTCTTTTGGTTTTTCAGTACTTCCTCCTCGTTAAACGGCAGAGCTTCCCTCATTTCAAAGGAAATCGCGCCGGTCGGACAGGCGGGCAGGCAGTTTCCGAGTCCGTCACAGTAATCTTCTCGCAGCAGCTTTGCTTTTCCGTCTATGATACCGATCGCGCCTTCGTGGCAGGCGTTCACGCAAATGCCGCAGCCGTTGCATAGTTCCTCGTCTATTTTTATGATTTTTCTTATCACAGATCTCACCTCGAATATTAGTCTCTGTCTTGCTCGATCAGATTATATAGTATTATCGGATAAAAGATCGTTGCAATTGCAACATGCCTGTGATAAGATGGTCAGGAAATTTACACGATAGCCGATTATGAAACCTTGAAATTTGATTATGGATTCTTGATGTTTGACCATGAAATTTATTATCAAAAATTCTGAAATCCATTCACAAAATCCTGATATTTATTCTAAAACATATTAAAATTTACTTTCTCATTTATTGAGATTCGTCCGGTTTGGAACTAATTGTAACTTAAAATAATGCGTTAATTTATTGAAAGGGTAATTGATAAAATGGAAAAAAATGTTTATAATATGCATAATTGTATCAGCAATGATTCATCTGGAAAAATTTACACCACGCCGAAGCAGTCTGCCGGATCGAGCGAAACCGGTGTTGACTCTAAGGCTGAAAGCACGCAGCCGGATCAGATGATCAACACCGTTGACCATACCAAAATCGCTCTTTTTGAAGGAATCGACGAAAAAAGTTTCAAATCGCTGTTTCAGTGCCTGAGCGTGATGATCCGCAGCTATCACAGGCAGGAAGTCGTTCTGATGGCAGGCAGCAGAGCCGATTGGATAGGGATCGTACTGAAAGGCTCCGTGATGATCGTAAAGGAAGATATGTTCGGCAACAGGATGATTGTAGGGAGCGCGGAAAAGTATGACATGTTTGCCGAGGTATATGCCTGTGCTTCACCCCAGAACATTCCCGTATCCGTGGTGGCCGCCGAAGACTGCTCGATAATGTGGGTGCATTTTCACAGGATCGCCTCCGCATGTTCATCGGCATGTGCGTTTCACACCAGGCTTATCGAAAACATGATGAAGATCCTTGCTAGCAAGAATCTCATGCTGAACCGCAAGATAGACCACCTTTCCAAGAAAACCATACGCGGAAAGCTTATGGCATTCCTGATCGACCAGGCCGAAGCGCACAAAAGCCTGACTTTCAACATCCCATTCAGCAGGAGCGAGCTTGCGGATTATCTCTGCATCGACCGCAGCGCCATGTCCAGAGAACTTGGAAAGATGCGGGATGAAGGGCTTCTGGATATGCACCGCAACTCATTCAAGATACTGTCACGCGAAAGCTTTCAGATGTATACTAACACTTGAGGTGAATACATATGCATGTTCTTGAGGTAAACAATCTTTCCAAGAGCTTTGGAAAGACACGGGTCATCAAAAACATATCATTTAACGTCGAGGAGGGAGAAATAGTCGGTTTCGTTGGTCCGAACGGCGCAGGCAAAACCACTACCCTGAAACTCATCACCGACTTGATCCGTCCCGATGAAGGGGAGATCATAATAAACGGTTATCCCCTCAAAAAAAGGCGTGAGGCTGCTCTGGGAAGCCTGGCGGGCATCATAGAAAATCCCGGGTTGTACGTAAACCTCACCGGTCTTGACAACCTGCTGTTTATCGCGAAGGTCAGGGGGATCTCCAAAGAGAAGCTCCAGCGCGCGATAGACATAACCGGCCTCGGAAAAAACATACACCGCCAGGTCCGCAAATACTCCCTTGGAATGAAACAGCGCCTTGCATTGGGTATGTGCCTGATGACCGAGCCGAAACTTCTCATACTTGACGAGCCCACAAACGGCCTCGATCCCACCGGGACCATGGAGCTGCGCGAGCTCATGCTTAAAATGGTCCAGGAGGAAGGCGTATCGATCCTTTTCTCCTCCCACATGCTGGGTGAAGTCGAGAAAACCGCGGATCGGGTCATTTACATAAAAGACGGGGTCCTTCTGGACAAAACGGTACCGGCTTTCGACTCTTTCTTCTCGATCATTCTCAACGATCCTTCAGAGGCCGCGGCACTGCTGAAAGGAGTTGAAGGCATCCTTTCCATGAAGGTGGAAGGAAAGGACAAGCTGTCCGTCCACATGCGTGAAGGCGTGATTTCGGAAGTTCTCAGGATACTTACTGAGAATAACATTCGGATCCACGATATCAACAAACAGCGCGACGACCTTGAGCTGATTTACAGCAGGATCTTCAGGGGTGTCGAGTCATGAGTAAGATCATCCTGTTTGAGCTGAAAAAGCAATTCACCTCTGTCAAAAACATGGTCGTCTGGCTGCTCCTGCTCGTTACACTCCTGGCATTCGGATCCATCAATATGGCCAGGGATCTCCAGTTCAAAAAGGAGCGCCTCGCCTACGACAACAGTGCATGGGATGCTGCTATCCAGTTGAACCTGCTCCTGCAGGAATATCCTAAAAATCCGCCCGAAAACGTCCAGAAGGCAATGGACCTGTGGCGCAGGGACGCTGTCTATTCGGCGCAGCAGCGCGTATATACATCATGGGTAGGCGAAGACCGCTGGCGCGATGTCGTCCTGGCAAACATCAACCGCAACGAGAATCTGCTGCAGGGCCTTCGCGAGGGGATCATCTCGGGCAAATCGAAATCCGAGGGCGGAGTGACCGAAGAGGACCTGATAAACAACATAAATTACAACAAATACTTGTATGACAACGACATAAAACCTTTGAACAACATCTACCAGATGACGGGCATCAACTTCTTGTACCGCGTACTGTCGGAGCTTATGCCTTATCTGGCGGCTGTTGTGGTGTTGCTGCTGTGCAGCGACTGCTTCGCTTCCGAGGTAGATTGGGGCAGCTATAAATTACTCTTGCTGCAGCCATATCCACGCGGA
>JAAYMG010000262.1 GCA_012521525.1 Clostridiales bacterium
AATATTTGTCAAAATGCAATGAGGTGGTCATAATAAGCAAGTGCTGTTACGGAGGATTTAGTCCTTTTGTCAAAAACGTTCTGGACCGCAGCATCCCCCACATACACCCTTATTTTGTCATAAGAAATGGTGAGATGCACCATCGCAGAAGATATAGCAACAGGATCAGCCTACGGGTCTTGGCCGAAAAGGGATGGCGAACGGCGATCAAAGCAAATGGCCTTAAGGTTAGGGATCTGTTCGCAAGAAAATGATATGTGATCCTGGGCGTATCAGATATCCCGTGCATTATGGAGGGAAACGGATGAGTAAAGTAAATTACAGGATAATCTCGATAAAGAACAATCCGGGCTATTCCGTGCGGGGGATAGACTGGTTTGCTTCAAAATTTGGGATAGATCGGAAAGAATATGAAAGAAGTTTTGACGACTGCATCAATAAAAACGATGCCCTGCCCCAGTGGTACTTGATGATCGACGAAGACGGTGAAATCATAGGCGGCTGCGGGCTGATCCGGAACGACTTCGTCGACAGGACAGACCTTTTCCCATATCTGTGTGCTCTTTATGTCGAGGAGAGAGTCAGAGGAAATGCGCTTGGCTCGAAACTTTTGGAGCACGCAAGGATAGAAGCAGGGAAACTCGGTTTTGACAAGTTGTATCTGTGTACGGACCACACATCTTACTATGAAAGGTATGGCTGGCGGCACATTGGCACCGGGCGCCATCCATGGGGCGTCACTTCAAGGATATATGAAGCTCCGACGATAAAAGAGAATGATGGGCCGGTGGTTGAAAAGATGGACGATTTTTTCACGGCCCGGGCAGAATTATATGATGAACATATGCTCAATGATGTTCAGGGCTGCAGGGAAGGCTACAAAAAGATGGCCGAGCTTGTTCCGGAAGGGACTCGAACTCTGCTTGACCTGGGATGCGGGACCGGGCTTGAGCTTGACGAGATATTCAAGAGGTTCCCGGATCTTTCGGTAGTAGGGATAGACCTCACCAAGGCGATGCTGGACAAGCTTCACGAAAAACACAGGGATAAGGATATGAAGCTCATTTGCGCTGATTACTTTGAAGTCGAATTCGGTGAAGGCATATTTGATGCGGCTGTTTCGTTTCAAACGATGCACCACTTTGAGAAAAATAAGAAAGTTGAGCTTTACAGGAAGATCCATAGAGCATTAAAACCGGCCGGGGTTTACATCGAATGCGATTATATGGTTGAAAACCAGGAGGAGGAAGATGATCTTTTCGCCTTCAGCAATAAGATCCGCCGGCAACTGGGCCTGCCTGACGATGAGTATTATCACTTTGACACGCCCTGTACGATAGATAACCAGATCAAAATGTTCAGGGAAGCAGGTTTTGCGACTGCGGAAATGGTTTGGCGTGTCGGGAATACGACTATCATGATCGCGGGGAAATAACCTTCAATATGCACTATGCGGACACCGAAGTTGAATGCTGTGAGATTCTCTAGTATAATATTGTTTGGGTAATATATCCGACATATTTAGCATGTTCAACTACCGGTGTTATTTTTTTGCTTATGACCGACCGTATTCGCAATGCAGTTTTATCATAGAAAAACAGAATTGAGGAGACCATGATGCCCAAAGTTAAAGCACCGCGAAACAGGACCATCGATACGCCCATATCAGAGGGTCAGCATTATATAGATCGTTGCATAACAGTTGATTCTCCGGTATCAGATATTGATTCGATCCTTGACAAAACGATCATAGGTGACTCATTTGATGTATTTCCCTTTTTGCCAAAGGGAAGCATCGACCTTATAATAGCAGACCCTCCGTATAACCTGACAAAGGTGTATAACAGCAGCACTTTTGCAAAAAGGAAGGCTTCCGAATATGAAGAATATACACGCAGGTGGATCTCTGCAGTATATCCTCTTCTTAAGCCCAACGGATCGATCTATGTGTGCTGCGACTGGGAATCCAGTCTGATAATCGGCCGCGTCCTGATGGAATATTTCAAGGTGCGGAATCGCATCACATGGCAGCGCGAGAAGGGCAGGGGCGCGAAAGCCAATTGGAAGAACGGTATGGAAGATATATGGTTTGCGACGAAAAGCGATGAGTATACATTCAACCTTGAGGCAGTAAAAATCAGGAGGAAAGTCATCGCGCCGTACCGTGTCAATGGCAAGCCGAAAGACTGGGTGGAGACGGATGCCGGCAATTACCGTGACACCTGCCCGTCAAACTTCTGGGATGATATTACTATCCCGTTTTGGTCCATGCCTGAAAACACAGCGCATCCGACGCAAAAGCCCGAAAAGCTGATAGCAAAAATAATGCTGGCAAGCTCGAACTCAGGGGACATCGTGTTCGACCCGTTCCTGGGCTCGGGGACGACAAGCGTCGTTGCGAAAAAGCTTGGAAGGCATTATATCGGCATTGAAATCGACAGGCAATATTGCTTATGGGCCGAGCAGCGTCTTGAAATGGCAGATACAGACAAGGAAATACAGGGATATGTGAACGGGGTCTTTTGGGAAAGAAACTCGCTTGCTGAACAGATATCTGCATCAGTTGCGCAGGCAGAAAAAACTGATGAGAAGGAACAGCTTGAGGATCAGATAGAGCTTGACTTGTTTGGGGGGCAATAATGTATAACCGGAAAGCCATTGATGAATTTGTTTCTTTCATTAAGTCAGCAGACGGAATAGCCGATAAGAGGGCACTGATCGGAAGGGTGCAGCGTTCATTCGGGCTGATAAAGGACGGAAGTGTGTATTATGGAAAGGATTTTGCCGTAAGGTTCTGCCATGCGAAAAGCAAAGGCTTCGGCAATACTGTCCTTTCCCTGTCCAAACTGCAGAAATACGACAAGCTTCCTTTTATTATCTGTATCGTAACTGCCGAAACGAATCACCTGATGCTGGCGAATACGACTTTTCTTAAGAAAATAAGTCATTCTTCCCAGGAACTTCGTGTCGACAACATCAGGGGCAGTTTCAACGGCACCGACATAATGCGCGAGTTTGAGGGCATAAGCAACGAACCTGCCAATTTTGAGTTCCTGTTTACTTCGCATGAAAATTATACATTCGAGGAAAACCTGGAGCGTTTAGTGGAAGCCACCAACAATATAAACCCCACCGGAAAGCGCTTTTGTCCAACCGAAGATCAGATCTCGTGCATCATGCATTCGGTTGAACGGGCTGTTTCTTTTTTATCATCACACGAGTATGATATACTCAACCAAGATTTGCAGGAGCGGGTGAACGCGGTAGATACAGAGATCGCGATTGCCGCACTGATCGACAATGTCAACCTGAGGGGACGCATCATAGAGCATCTCATTACTTCACCGGAAGACCTGCGTGCAGCAGTGATAGATGCTTTGCATTCGGGCAGCCCATTGCCGGAGTTTTTTACCGCCGATAAGCTGGGGGATTATGAAAGGAAGTTTGATGATTACAGCACGGTGTCCGACATAAAGACCAAAGTGCTCTTTTTGTCAAGCAATCCCAAAGGCTACAACATCGATAAGATGCTCTCGTTTTTATCGGAGGAAAAAAGCGTTTATTTGATATATATAGTGGCCATAGATGAGAATAAGAAGATATCCACAAGGCTTTGCTCAATGTATAACCGGCAGATACTGGATGGTACCAGGATCATCAGGCATTGGGCAGGACGTAATTCAAGGGGTGTAACTCAATATGACGGCACTGCCCTTGAAGACGCTGTATTCAACTTTGACAGTAGTATTGATATTGCCGCGGCAAAAAGCTTTATTGAACGTTGTATAAATGGGTAGTCAGCAAAAAGTAACGTATGCCTCAACGAAATAGAGGCATACGTTATTTGATCTATTCAGCGAATGAACGCAAAAGTATGGGTCGTGACCCCCATGTATACTCATGAAGCTGAGACGATTGAGGTCACATCTTTACTGTTATTTTATGTTTTCCATGATCCACGCACAGTCCTCAGCCAGGCACTTGTCATGCTCATCATAGAAGCCCTCGCGCTCAACGATCCAGAAAGCTTCAAAGTCCTGTTCATCCAGGGCTGCCTTGATTTCTTTCCAGTCAAGGTTTGATTCAGGGGCTCCCATTTTGCACTGGACATTGAAGCGGCTGCCCCCGCCAGGCCTCTTTGTGAAGTTTTCAAGGATCTTCTGCCTCTCTTCGAGGGGCAGTGATTTAGCATTGGCGAAAACCGAGCCCATATTGTTGCGGGGCGCGTGGCGGGATGCAGGTTTTTCGCCCGGACCCATGACCTTGCTGTTTTCCTTTACGTGGATCGAGATGATGCGGTTTTTGTACTTGCGGATAAAGTAGGGAGGATACATTCCGCCATACATAGCCCAGCCGCAATCCAATTGGGAATAGCACTTTGAGCTGTTGTCAAGCAAATGCTCAAGGAGGGTTTTCCCTTCATCGAAATAGAACTCACGTTCGTGATTGTGATATCCGATCTTTATACCGTAGGGCTCTGCCATTTCTGCCATCTCATCCAGCAGATGGGCGACTTCGATAGCTTCGGACTTGCTGCAGAAAGGTGTGCCGGCCCATATCACTGCCTTGCCGCCGATAGCCGCCATTTTTTTGACAACTTCCTCTGTGGGCTCGGCATGGATCGATGTCACCTCAAGGCCTGTCTCATCCAGCCATTTTCTGATGTCTTCGACATCGTTTTCCAGGTCCACCGGAAGCAGCTCTACCTGTGAGTATCCAAGTTCCCTGATCTTCCTGAACTTCTCCGGCAGTGTCGGTCCAAGTCCGAGATAACTTGCCAATCCCCCGAATGAGTATGTACCGATTCCAACTTTCATACTGTTACTCCTCTTTTTTATTATTTTGCTGATAGATTTATTTTAGCACTTTGTTGCATAAGCGTAAACCTTTTTTGGCTCGGAACAGACCAGTCAAATGCAACTGACAGCCAATAGCAAAAAAGCAGTTTGGATTATCCGGTAAATCCAGTTTTTTAACGAGAGTCGCCATCAAATGCGTGAACCTCTGATTGCGCGAACCTACTATAATTGCAGAAATGAGCATCCGTTGCAGAATATGAGCATCCGTATTTCAAGTGATCTTGCAAACTCTCTGCCGGCAGGTCTAAGCAAAAAGAATCATATGAAATATCCCATTAATGTGTTATTATTTTAGAGTAACTGGTGTATAGCCGAAAATTAAAAAGTGCGAAGGAAATATAAAGAGTGCATAAAGGATTGATGAAAGTTGACAGGTATAAACCGTAACATTATAATTGACTGCTTGAAAGAAAGACTGGAGCCGCTGCATTTTGTCTATGCCATGTGGCTTGAAGGCGCAGATGCGGTCTGTGCGGTCGACGAATACTCTGATATCGATATTTGGGTGGACTTTGAGGACGCCTACGAAGAAGAGGCATATCAGGCGGTCGAAAGCGCCCTGTCAGAGATCTCAGCGATCGACTATAAGTATGTGGTAAAACACAGCCATCCGA
>JAAYMG010000263.1 GCA_012521525.1 Clostridiales bacterium
GAGCTCGGAGGCTACGATGTATGAAAGCCGTTCCCTCAAGGCCGGATCCGGTTCTGCAGGAATGTAGAATATGATCCGTACAGGGTAAGGGTATCCGTCCTCACGAGTCCGTGTTATGACCTCCGCATCGCATTCAACTCCCAAATCATCTGCCTTTTGCAATATATATGTCCGCAATTTGTCCTCTATGATTGTTTTGATCATTGAAGAGTTCCTGGTAATAAGTTTCTCTTCATATTTCTCATAATCGGCACGGTACTGCATATTGTAAAAAGCTATGTCTCCGGCATCCAGTTCCTTCAGCGGACGGATCAGGATTATGAACAATATCAGGCCGCCAATAAGCCTTACAGTCTTTTTGACAGAACCGCTCGGAGTTATGGCAAGCGCAGCCGACACTACGATCGAAACTGCTGTAAGTCCTATGATCCATTCTCTTATCACGTTCATGGTCCACCTTTTATGCATATCCTGCAGTTTTTAAGCCCTGATCGGGCCATTTGCTGCCCGACACTTATACAACATGCCATCTACCCGATCATGGAAATGACCGACACGATAGATATAATGATGATTATCACACATGATCCCAGCATACCGAGGATGATCCCAAAAGCACTTGCAAGGGAATCTATCAGCGACGAAAGCCTTCCTTCGCTGAATACCGATGAGACCACCGCAACAAGCTTGAAAAGTATGTACTGGGCTGCCAATCTAAGAAACGGTGTCACGCAAATTGCCAAAACAGCTATCATTCCGAAAATACCGATGGAGTTTCGCAGGATCCTAGTACCCGCAAGGACGGTTTCGGAAGCGTCGGACAGTATCTTTCCGACAACCGGGATCGCGTTTGACAATACCATTTTCGTTGCTTTCACCGCAACCGCATCTGTACTGCCGGCTATGATGCCCGTTATAGAAAGATAGGCTGTAAAGGCAGTCAGGATCAACCCGAGAACGGTAACGCATACCCATTTCAAAAAGGATGCCAGTCTGCCCAGCATATCCTCCCCCAGGGCCGCATTGGCAGTAGAAGCTGCAATATATGCATAAAGGATGGGCAATATCACCCGGTTTATCGAAGTAATGAGGACATCCATGAAAAGTACGGTCGCCATGTACTTTGCCGCCGTTGATGCCGGCTGCCCCAGAACCGACGACGCAGCGGCAAGGGTCCCCAACAGGGCCTTCGAAAAAGTATCAAGGCTGTCAAGAAGGTTTTTGCCCAATCCGATCAGGTTATTGAGGTCTGCCGCGACTGATACGGATAGTGCCAGCGCGCCCACCATCGCAACATAGTTCGGGACGACCGACGAGCCTGCTTCAAAAAGGGATTTGACTATTCCGCAGCACAGGACGATCAGCAATAGAGTTACCGCTGAACGTACACCGCTCCGTATTATGCTTCCTGCCCGGCGGCTGCCGCTTTCCAATATCGCTTTCAGCCCGCTTTCAAATGAAGTGTCCCGGTTGATGGAATACTCTTTCAGGATGTCCCTGGCATCGTCGGGCAGCGCACGGTTAAGTGAATCTGTTCCCAGTGCATCAGCCTGTTCCTCGATGATCCTGTCAGTTTGAGTATCGTAAATGTTCTTTGCTTTACAGGGCTCTGATGATATTGCCGCAGACATCACCAGCAAAAAAGCAAATATGATTTTACATAGCATCTTCATATCTGTTATCTTTTTTATTTTGCTTTTCACTTTGCTTGTCCCCATGTCATACTTCCATTTATTTCAAGACTGCAGATATGAGCTTACCAGTTTGAATACTGCCGACAGCAGGGGCAGAGAAACATACAGCGCTGCTACAGCGCCTGCTATTTCTATGTAAACTCCGAAAGCTTTTTCCTTTGCGTCTTCGCATGCCTCTGACGCTACTCTCGTAACGATCGCTATCCCCAGAGACTTATAAAGTGGTGCCAGTACCGACGGAGATAACTCGGCTGTCCTTGCCAGCTCGTCAATAAACTCCTTTACCGGCCGCAATAGTGATATCGTAAATATGAGGATCACGACTGCCGCGGCAAGCGAAACCAGAAGCGTTCCTACCGGATATTCCTTTTTGACCGTCACGCCCAGTATGCATGCCAGAATTCCTATTGCCACTATTTTCAACACCTGGTCCATAGCTTTTCCTTTTTTCGTTCAGTCCTGCGTCAGAAGCCGAACAGGGACTTGACCGTGTCAAACAGTCTGCTTATCTCCTGCAGCAGGATCATAAGCACCACTATCAGTCCGGCCAGGTTCGTCATCATTGCCTGTTCATCCCTGCCCGTACGGGTCAGGAGTTGATTCAGAACGGCTACCAGTATTCCGATCGCAGCGATTTTAAATATTAAGTCAACCTGCATTTTCGATACCCTCGCTCTTCTGGCGTATTTCGACTATACAAGAATGATTGCGAGTGCAAGTCCGAGTGCTGTTCCGAGTGTCAGATACACTTTGCCGGATCTGGATCTTTCCTCTTCAGCCGTGCGCAAGAAGTGTTCAAGTCCGGACCTTACCATCCTCAGTGCCGACAACTGCTCCTCCGCTCCGTATCTGCCCAACTTGTCTGCAAGCTCATTGAGCATGTTCCTTTCCCTGTCGCTTAGTATCTCAAGAGTTTCCTCCGCAGCGCTTCTCCAAATCTCCGGAAACACATGCGGCCCCCTCATCTCCAAGCCTATGAGGATACTTCTGATAAAAGCGGTGCATGCCGAATTTTTGCTTCCCGAAGCGTTTAGTGCCATCTGCAGCGCAGTTGGAATTGAGGACAGCTGGCTGCTTATTTCAGATTCGATCGTCTGAATCACGGCTATCAAATCCTGCAAAACCAGGACATGTTCCCTCAAACGCCTATTGGCAATGATCCCTATCATTGAACAACCAACAACGATACATATCGAACCGATCGCTTTAACCATGGCCGCCAATTCCTTTTGCATACGAATCCGTAAATTTCAGCAACTCATAATTCCTCTTGCCGTTTGAAAAGGTGATGCTGACAAGGTGGTCGAACAACCTCGATACCGATCTGTAATACACTCTCCTGGCCAGGTCCTCCATGCCATAGGCATGTGCCGTAGCCAGCAGGGACACACCGCAGTTTGCGGCGCGCTCCATGGCATCGATATCTTCGGGAGACGTTATCTCATCCATGACAATGACCTGGGGCGTCATGGTCCTAAGGAGCATGAGCACCGCCTCGGACTTACTGCATCCTTCCAGTACGTCGGTGCGCTTACCAATGTCAAACCCCGGCACTCCCCCGACCATTGCGGAGAGCTCGTTTCTTTCGTCGGCTACCGCGACCCTCATTCCTCCGTCCGAAATAAGCCTGATCAGGTCCCTCAGAAGAGTCGTTTTGCCTCCGCCTGGCGGGGAGACGATCAACAGGTTCGGGAATGTTTCTTTCGTTATGAGCATATCGTATATGTTCCTGCCTATGTCCCTTATTTCCCTTGCGATGCGCAGAGAGGCAGACGAGAAGTTTCTGATCGATACGACCTCCCCGCTTTTGATCACTGCACTGCCGCAAACACCTACTCTATGCCCGCCTTCGGCCGTTACGTATCCACGCTTCAGGCTTTCCGCTACCGTATGTACCGATCCGTTTGATACGATGCGCAGGAACTCCAATATGTCATTCGGAGATACCACTGCCGTCGGCGATGGCTCATACTCCCTGCCGGAGCAGCTGACGGCAAACGGTCTTCCGCTTCTAAAGCGGAACTCTTCTGCAGAACACTTCATCCAGACGTCGCAGCTATGGGCAAGCGACCGGAACCGTTCCGGCAACAGCCTTGCCGCACTTTCGAATCTTTCGATCTGCTTGATATCCACCAGCCTCATTGCCACATCTTCCTTTTCCTTTCATCGCCTTGTCATTATATTGGCAATCCTTATTGACCGCCGCTTATCTTCTTCACCTTCCAATTCCTCTACAATATCTTATTTTGGACATCCCCTGTTTATGACTTGGCATGATAAATGATGCAAAAATAATGCCGCGCCCATTTAATGGTACGCGGCAGCGATATCATATATTATAGAAATCCATGATCAAAAAAGTTTGCTGCAGTAAAAGCTTTACTCCTGTATAAGTTTTACTCCTGAAGCAGCTTTTCGAATTCGGCTTCAGTAGGCACGGGTATCCCCAGCGTATTTGCCTTGTCAAGCTTTGATCCGGCTTCCTCCCCGGCTACGACATATGTCGTCTTCTTGGAAACCGATGAGCTGACCTTACCTCCGTTTGCCTCAATTATCGCTGTGGCTTCATTCCTGGTATAGCGGCTCAAAGTGCCCGTGAGGACGAATGTCATGCCCTCAAATCTGTTGCTTTCCGTCTCCTGCTGATATGACATGTTTACGCCGGCATCCTTGAGCCGGGATATCAGGTGGAGCGACTGACTGTTCGAAAACCAGTTTTTCAGGCTTTCGGCCATTATGATGCCTATGTCCGGAACCCGCAAAATATCCGAAATGTCTGCCTGCTGGAGTGCTGAAAGTGTCCTGAACTCCTTGGCAAGGGACTTTGCGGCCTTTTGTCCTATATGCCTTATGCCGAATGCATACAGCAACCTTGACAGGTCATTGGATTTGGAACGCTCGATCTGCTGCAGGAGATTGTCAGCCGACTTTTGGCCAAAGCGAGGAAGATTCATCAGCGACTCCCTGTCAAGATAATAAAGATCCGCCGCGGAACCCAGAAGGCCTTCCTGCACCAGCTGCTCGACGACCTTTGTGCCCAGGCCTTCGATGTTCATGGCGTCGCGCGAGACAAAGTGGATGATATTTCGTATAAGCTGTGCAGGACACTCCGCGCCCGTACACCGATAGGCAACTTCACCTTCCTCACGGACTACGTCGGATCCGCAGGCCGGGCATGTCAACGGGAACTCAAAAGGCCTTGCCCACTCCGGCCGCTTAGACTTATCAACTTCAACCACCTCGGGGATTATATCTCCTGCCTTCTGCACGATGACCGTATCGCCGATGCGGATGTCCTTTTGCGCAATATAATCACTATTATGAAGTGTTACATATGTTACCGTAGAACCGCCAATGTATACAGGCTCTATTTCTGCCTTTGGAGTCAGGACCCCCGTCCTGCCGACCTGGACCGTTATATTTTTTATGACGGACGGCTTTTTCTCGGGCGGGTATTTGAATGCTACCGCCCATCGCGGTGCTTTTGCGGTACTGCCTATGAGTTCCCTGTCCGCAAGGGAGTTCAGCTTTACGACCGCGCCGTCGATTTCAAAGGGGAATTGCCCTCTTTTCCGTCCGATGCTTTCGATTTCCGCTATCACCTCATCGGCAGACCTGCACACCTTGTATGAGTTGCTTCTAAACCGCAGTGTCCTCAGGTACTCAAGCGCTTCCGAATGGTTCTCGAAATCCGCACCTTCCGCAAGCTGTATGTTGAAGACCACAAGGTCGAGTTTCCTTTCGGCAGTTATCCTCGAGTCCAGCTGACGAAGGGACCCTGCGGCCGCATTCCGGGGATTTGCGAACAAAGGCAGCCCTTTCAGCTCTCGCTCGGCATTCAACTCCTCAAAGACCTTCTTGGACATATAGACCTCACCGCGAACTATGATCCTGGGATATTCGCAGTCGATCCTGAGAGGCAGTGATCTTACGGTCCTAAGGTTTTGGGTCACATTCTCCCCGACTTCGCCGTCCCCCCTTGTTGCTCCGCGGACAAAAACACCGTTCTCGTACTCCAGCGAGACGGAAAGGCCGTCCACTTTCGGCTCGACGACATACTCCGCCCTGTCACCTAAAACTGCGCGTATCCGCCTGTCGAACGCATATATTTCTTCATAGTCAAATGCGTCATTGAGGCTTTGCATAGCCACAGCATGCGTGACCTTTTCAAACATGTCCAGCGGGCGGCCGCCGACGCGATGCGAAGGAGAATCCCCGGAGTCCAGCTCCGGATATGCCTTCTCGAGCTCAATGAGCCTTCTCATCAGCTTGTCGTATTCATAATCGGATATTACCGGATCATCCAGTACATAATAGCGGTAATTATGTTCTTCGATCTCTTTTCTTAAAGCTGCTACTTCTGCGGCTATGGCATCCATCATTATCACCGTTCCTTGTGCTCTTCGATTGGACAGTAACTTTCCGCTGCTTTGATTATCGACATTGTTAAAATTCCTTTGCGATCGAATTTTCCCATGCATGCTGATAAAATCAATTTCAATTTATTTTACATTAGTATTCCATAATTGTCCATTGTCTATTGCCCATAATTGTCCATTGACTATTGCCAGTTCTAGATAACAATTGATTGTCTATAGCAAGTTTCAGATAGCAATTAATCGTTTTCCCTATACAGGTCGAAATCGCCATAGATCTCCATCGGAGTCCTTCCGGTATCTTCCAGATATGTGTATGTATTCGGGACATTCCCGACAATGACCGTCTCCGCGATATTTACCTGTGATTTGACTTCCGTACCCGTTCTCATCCCGGGAAGTACGACGCCGATGTCTACCGCAACTTCAACTATGATCTGATGTCTCGTCTGATTTATACCCGCCGATGTAAAGGCGGTCGCGAATTTAGCATCCGCCGATGCGACAGGAAGGATCCTGATTGGGATGCGCGGGCCTACTCCCGACAGCAACTCACCGTTAATTATGTTGCCCAATGGGATGTTGAGCTGGGTGGTATCCATGTTGTTGATCCTTTCCAGGACGCTTTCGATGATCTTGACTTTAAGCAGGTTGATCCTGCCGTAATTGGGAGTATAGGCCGTTATCAGACCGTCAGTCGTCTTGTGGAAGGTTATAAGGTCCTCAAACTGGGTGAAATCCTTCTCAATCTGTTCGTTTATTGCATCATTTATCACTTTTCCGGCCAAATATGTGACCCTCGCAAGGGCCATTTGCTTTACTATGGGACTGATTCTCATCTCGACCAGCAATAAGATGCCGATGAGAAGAGCTACAATGAAAAACAGGATCAGAGGGAATCTCCGGCCCTTTCCCGCAGGCCTGCCCGGGCGCCTGCCGGAAAACATGATGCGGCGGGGGCGCCTTGACGGCAACCTTTTCGGAGGATATAGCAGCCTTCTTCGCACCGAAACCCCTCCATTCAAAACATCACTCTGTGCAGAAGCAGCAAAAAGTCCAGTTCCCCTACTATTATATTATGCCTGCATCTGCTTAAGTGTTCCATATGATAAATAAATAGTACCTGAGTGAACAAACTATGCTTGCACAGTTAAGCACATACAGCATCAAAAGCTTTGGTGCGGAACATGAAGGGGGATTGCTACATGCTTATTGTACTTTGTCGCTCAGTTATTCTGTTTATCCTGATCACCGCTTCCATGCGCATCCTCGGTAAAAGGCAGCTCGGGGAAATGGAGCCGTCAGAATTTGTTATCGCGCTTCTTATTTCGGACATTGCCTCGGTGCCGATCGAGGATGTCGGGACCCCGCTGTTGTATGGCATAGTCCCTACACTCGTAATGATAGGGCTCGAATTCCTGATAACTTACGGCATCCTGAAAAGCCTCAGCTTCCGCGTCCTGCTTTGCGGTAAGCCAAGCATCGTAGTCCAGCACGGCAAAATCGTGCAAAAGGAGCTCATGAAAAGCAGAATCTCCGTTGATGAGCTTATCGAAGAACTCAGGGGCAAGGATGTCACCGATATATCACAGGTAAAATATGCGATACTTGAAACAAGCGGTGAGCTCAATGTGATTTTGTATGCAGATCACAAACCCGCAACGGTATCTGATCTGAAGCTTAGTTCACCTGACACCGGTCTTCCGATAGCTGTGATCAACGACGGAAAGCTTCTTAAGAACAATATGAAGATACGCAACGTAGATGAGTCCTGGATCAGGGATTACCTGCGCAAGAAAAAATTGCCCGGACCAAAGGACATCTTTTTGATGACCATAGATGATCTGGGCAGAGTATATATTTCCGAAAAGGAGCGTAAGCAATGAGATTGCTGATTGCAGGACTTGCTATCCTGATAGTAGTGACACTTTTGTGCTATGCCAATCAGGTTTATCTTGAATCATGTCTTGAAGCAGTTATAAATGACATCGATGCTGTTGTAAGCGATGTCCAAAACGAGGATTGGGATAGTGCTTCCGAGAAGTTATCAGCTGTAATGGATGCATGGTTTGCTAAAAAAGTATACTACATGTCGGTCATAATCCATGAGCACATCGACGATGCCGAAGCTTCAATGACCGAACTGAAAAGCCACATCGATGCACAAAGCCGCTCCGAGGCTGAGAAAGCAGCCAGGCAGGTGCAAATCAGGCTCCGGCAGATGATATTCGAGGAGATCCTGAACCTGGCAAATCTGTTTTAGCCCAGATATTTGAACAGCATTCCTCTCAGGCTGTCTACACCGGATTTTGTCCTCGCCGAATAGCTGACAAGGCCAACCGAATCATCAAGTTCCAATGTCTCTCTGATCAATCGCATCTGCGCATCCAGTTCACTGCTCTTTAGTTTGTCTGCCTTGTTTGCGGCGACGAAATAAGGTATGCCTGTATGCGAAAGATAATCTTTCATACTGACGTCGTCCGCAGTAGGCTTATGCCTTGCATCCACGATAAGGACGCAAAGTGTCAGGTGTTCGCGGTCGGCAAAAAATGCCTCCATCAGCGCTCCCCACTCGGCCTTCTGCGCCTTTGAAGTCTTTGCGAATCCGTATCCGGGGAGGTCGACAAGATATAACTTCCTGTCTATAAGATAATAGTTGACCAGGTTGGTTTTGCCCGGAGTTTCGCTTACCCTGGCAAGACTTTTTCTGTTCAGCAAAGCATTGATCGTGGAAGACTTTCCGACGTTTGACCTTCCGGCAAAAGCGACGACAGGCAACCTGTCCCTGATAAATCCGGACGGATCTGCCGCGGACCTGACAAGCTCTGTGTTATGCAGGTTCAGCTTCATTGCAGGACCTGCCTCTCAGTCGGCATCACAGGATCGTCCGGTTCCTGCGGCAAGCTCTGCTGGTTATTCCTGCTGTCCGGCTCAGCTTTGGTCTTCTTTGCGGCCCATATGGTCCGTCGTGAAAAGTCGATCGCTGCTTTCAATACCGAGTCTGCGTTATCGACAAGGATAAACTGCAGAGCCTTTCGTACTGTCGGATCGATCTCGTCGAGGTCCGACTCGTTTGAAGCAGGCAGTATGACGGTCTTGATGCCGTTTCTGAAAGCCGCCATCGTCTTCTCCTTCAGACCTCCGATCGGCAGCACCCTTCCCCGTATCGTGACCTCGCCGGTCATGGCAACATCACCCCGTACGGGAGCCCCCGTCAACGCAGATACTATGGCGGTCGCTATCGCAATACCGGCAGAAGGTCCGTCCTTCGGTATCGCTCCCTCGGGGAAATGCAGGTGGATATCCTTGTCCTTATAAAAGTCCGGGTCGATTTCAAGAGTCGCCGCCCTGCTTCTGATGTATGTCATTGCGGCTTTGGCAGACTCCTTCATCACGTCGCCGAGGTTTCCGGTCAGCTCCACCTTTCCGTTTCCGTCCACAATGCTGACTTCAACCTCCAGCAGTTCGCCGCCCGAGGATGTCCAGGCGAGTCCGTGAACAACTCCCACCTCATCTGCCCTCTTTAGTTTTTCGGGCTTGTACTTCTGCACACCCAGGTATTTTTCAACTTCCCTGGCTGTGACCGTCACATTTGTGACCTCGCCCAGGGCGATCTGCTTTGCAGCTTTTCTGCATACGGCCGCGATTTCGCGCTCAAGCTGCCTCACACCGGATTCTTTCGTATAGCATACGATGATTTCCCTTATCGCGTCATCGGCAAACTTAAGCATGCGCCGGTTTAGACCGTGCTTATTCAGCTGCTTGGGTATCAGGTGTCGCTTTGCTATTTGGACCTTTTCTTCGTCTGTGTAACTTGTAAGCTCTATGACTTCCATGCGGTCCATAAGGGGACGCGGTACTGTGTCCAAAGTATTTGCGGTGGTGATGAAAAGCACCTCGGAAAGGTCAAACGGTATTTCAAGATAGTGATCCCTGAAGCTGCTGTTCTGCTCCGCATCCAGTACTTCAAGCAGCGCCGATGCGGGATCCCCCCTGAAGTCATGGCCGAGCTTGTCTATTTCATCCATGAGGATCACAGGGTTCTTTGTTCCGGCCTGTATGACCGCATTGATGATCCTGCCGGGCATCGCGCCTACATATGTCCTCCTGTGTCCCCGGATCTCTGCCTCGTCCCTCACACCACCCAGGGACATCCTTGCGAATTTACGGTTGATTGCCCGGGCAATAGATGTGGCTATGGAAGTCTTTCCTACACCGGGAGGTCCGACCAGGCAGATTATCTGTCCCTTAAGATCGGGAGACAGTTTTTTTACCGAAAGGTATTCAAGGATCCTTTCCTTGACCTTTTCGAGCCCGTAGTGGTCGGCGTCAAGCTTTTTTGCCACCTTTGCGATATCGAGCTTGTCCTTTGTCATCCTGTGCCACGGAACTTCTATGCAAGTATCAAGATAGGTACGGATAACGGCTGCTTCAGCAGACCCGGAATGCATGGCTGAAAGCCTCGAGGCTTCCTTCAGGAGTTTTTCCTCAAACTCCTGAGCAAGCTTCAAAGCTTTTATTTTCTTAACATACTCATCGTACTCGCTCTTCTGCTCTGCCGATTCTCCAAGTTCGCTCTGTATCGCCCGCAACTGTTCGCGCAGATAATAATCACGCTGGTTTCTGATGATCTGGTCGCGTACCTTTGTCTGGATCTCTCCCTCCAGCTCAAGGAGTTCGGTTTCGCGGTACAGTATCGCACATACCTTCTCCAAACGCTTGGTCTTGTCTGTTATCTCAAGTACTTCCTGTTTCTCCGTATACCTGATGGATATGTTCTGAGCAATATAATC
>JAAYMG010000026.1 GCA_012521525.1 Clostridiales bacterium
GGAGAGATTGCCGATCCACTTTTTGATTGACGGTTGTAGGAAAAATCAAGATATTATTAATTTGCTCAAAACTGATATCAGCAACTATACTAAAGAGCAAAAAGCTGAACATTGGAAAACTATTGGTGAAGCAATAAGTGCTGATCCAGACGTATATGATGATCTTGAGTCTTCATTTAGAAATGCAGTTAGAAAAGCAGTTATGCGTGTCAGTTGGAATTACAGAACTGCAATACCTGTATACTTTCCTTCATATGATAAAATGTCAATATTACTTCCCTTATCTTTTAGCAGTGATACCAATGCAGAAGTTGCTTTAGTTGTCGAGCGAAATGAGGTATCGCAAAAATATACAGCACCGACAATCTTACCTCTAACAATTGCATATGCAAATGCGCGTTTAGTCTGCAAACCTGAAAGTGATTGGCTGAATCAAAGAGTTTTTGAGCCTTCAACACAGGATACAGAAATAGATACAAACGACATTAATGTATAGAAATATATAAATTATTATTCTCGTGCCAGGGAGCCAAAAGGCCCACTCCTGGCACCTATATTTTATGCACTCGTTATTGGCCTGTGGATATTTCACATGTTCTTCTTCAATAAATATACCCGTTGACAGCCAAATCGTGTTGTGCTAAACTATAGTTCGCGAGCAAAACAGAATATGCGGGTGTAGCTCAATGGCAGAGCACCGGCTTCCCAAGCCGGCTACGTGGGTTCGATTCCCATCACCCGCTCCAAAGGACAGGGCTATTCCGGTGGAAGTGTATTCCGACAGGAATAGCCCGATTTTGCATCTCTTTTAGTCCGGTATAAAATCTCTTTTAGCCCGATCCAATATTTCTTATTCCTCTTTTTCAGTCCGTGTTATCAAAGTCTGCATAGCCCTAAAGCGGTTTTCTGATGTATAATTTCTTCAGATATATAATATCCCTGAATATTACTCTTTGGGGGGAGGTCCTCTTATGTTGCCAAATGAAGCAGCGGGCAGGCGCAATATAAGTATAGATCTGCATTGCGACACGCTTTTGAGGCTGTACAGATCCGGTGAGAATGCCTCGCTTGATGAGAATGATTTTCATCTGGACCTTGGGAAAATGAAGAGCGGCGGTATAGACACGCAGTTTTTTGCCGTATTCGTCCCGCCGGAGGAAGAAGAGCCGCTGCAAATGTGCCTTGATATGATAGACAGGTTTTATATCGAACTTGAGCGCTTTTCTGACAGGATCGCCTTTGCCGGCTCGGCACGGGATATCATGGCGAACCGTATGGCCGGAAAGAAATCGGCATTCCTTGCGCTGGAGGACAGCGGCACGATAGGATCACGGCTCTCTAATCTCCGCCTGCTATATAAACTGGGGGTCCGCCTTGTCACTTTGACATGGAACGACCGCAATCCCGCCGGATCGCCAAACATGGATCCGGCAACCTCGGCAGAAGGGCTGACGGAGCGCGGTTTCGAATTTGTCCATGAAATGAAGCGCCTGGGCATGATAGTCGACGTGAGCCACTTGTCGGACGCCGGATTCCGGGATGTATCCCGTGTTATCGATATGCCTTTTGTCGCATCCCACTCCAACGCCAGAGCGGTCACATATCACCATAGAAATCTGACAGACGATATGATTCGCAGCATATCGGAGCATGGCGGCGTTGTAGGCATCAATTTCTATACGCCCTTCCTGACTTCCGAACGTGATGCAACCTGGGATCTCTTTTCCGATCCGGTACCCGTTTCCGCTTCGATAGCTGATGTGGTGCGGCACATCGACCACATCGTAAAGGTCGGCGGGATCGATTGCGTTGCGCTGGGTGGCGACTTTGACGGGATGGACTTGCCGGCAAAAGGCCTGGAAAACGCATCTCGCCTTCCCTCGCTCTTTGAGGAGCTGGAGAAGGCGGGTTATTCGGCGGACGATATTGAAAAGATAAGCTATAAAAATGCTTTCCGTGTTATACAGGATGTATGTAAATAGGCAAATATCACGAGCAGTTATCAAGGGCTTCACGAAGTGCATGGGCTATCTGATCGGGACAGGACGTGCTTTTTGAACCGCATGTTATGCCCTCCAGGAGGCTTATCGTCTCTTCGGCATCGCGGCCCTTGAGCAGTGACATTATGCCTTTCAGGTTCCCGTCACATCCTCCTATTATCTCAACGGACACGATCTTCCTGTCTTCAAGTTTGACGTGGATCTCACGTGAACATGTTCCTTTTGTCCTGTAAACGACTGTTTGTGCCATAGACATTACTCCTAACCTAGTTTTTGCTTCCGTTTCCTGCCGAGCGAAGCAGCTTCAGGCGTTCCGCCGGGTCCTCACCCTCGCGGAAAACGGCGGACCCCATAACGATGACGTTTGCCCCGGCCCGTATCGTACTGAGCAGGTTGCGCTCGTCCACTCCCCCGTCGATTTCAAGCTCGCAGGCCGGATTCAGCCCGTCTATCAGTTTCCTTGTCTGAACGATCTTATCCATCGTATACGGGATGAACTCCTGGCCGCCAAAACCCGGCTCCACGGTCATGATAAGGATCAGATCGCAAAGCGGGATCAGGTGCCGGATGTCCTCGACGGGAGTTGCGGGTTTTATCGTAAGGCCGGACTTTACGCCCCTGCTTCGGATATATTTAAGCAGTCCTGCCGGGTCTGCCGCGCCCGGGGCTTCGAGATGGAATGTAAGGATGTTCGCACCGGCGTCGATGAAGGCGTCGGCGTATTTGTCCGGATGGTCGATCATCAGGTGCACGTCAAGGCAAACATCCGGAAATGCCTTCCGTATCGATCTGACTACCGGGACCCCTATGGTAATGTTGGGGACGAAATGCCCGTCCATGACATCGACGTGGATGTAATCCGCGCCGCCTTCTATTGCCCTGGAAATATCCCGATGAAGGCGGGTGAAATCGGCGGACAGTATGGATGGTGAGATTTTGAACACTTTACATTTCCTCTCGAATAATATCTTCATCTCATCATAGCACGACAGAGTCTTCAAATCAAGTCGTGCGCCCTGATAAGACGACTGTGCGTACTGGGCGGAAAAGATGGCCGGTACTTAGAAAGAGTCTTAATAAAGAAACCGGACAAAGAGACAAGTATATTATCCATGTTGTGTACGGTGCTTATGTGCCCCAAGACTGTTTTTCCATGAATAAATGCAAAAGCAAAAAAGCAAAAAAAACAGCCGTACTTTGTAGTACGGCCCAAAACATAGAAAAGGGGAAAAACAAATAGAAACTTGGACAACAAATGAAAAATCATCCGTAAATGTCACTTGTCGGGATATATAATAACAAAATCTTTCGAATCCCGCAATCCGCAAGTTTATCAATCATTCACAAATCAAAAACTCAATTTTTGTGCAACATTTCTATTAATGCCCGAAGTCATGCTCATCATCGTGGTCCAGCTCTTCGATCTTGCCCACTATCGGTTCGGGGTCTATCCCCTGCCGCCTGTAGTAGTCGGCGAGAGCGGCCCTTATGGCCTGTTCGGCAAGGACCGAGCAGTGGACTTTCACCGGCGGCAGCCCGTCAAGTGCTTCCATTACGGCCTTGTTCGTAAGCTCCAGGGCTTCCTTTATCGTTTTGCCCTTTACAAGCTCGGTGGCCATCGAGGATGTGGCTACAGCCGCGCCGCAGCCAAAGGTCTTGAACTTTACGTCGACTATGATGTCGTTTTCGATCCTCATCGACATCTGCATGATGTCGCCGCACTTGGCGTTGCCGACGGTTCCGACGGCATTGGCGTTTTCAACTTCGCCGACATTGCGCGGGTTCTGGAAGTGGTCCAGCACTTTATCTGAATATAGCATTATTTACCTTCTTTCTTGTCAACTTAGCCGTTTATAACCGGCAAGAATGATTCGTACAGGTCAACCTTTCCACAGCGGCGACATGGCGCGCAGCTTCTCTACGACCTCGACGAGTTTTTCCGCGATGAAATCCACGTCCTCTTCGGTGTTGTCGTCGCCGAGGGTTATGCGGAGCGAGCCATGCGCGACTTCGTGGGGCAGTCCGATCGCCAGCAGCACATGCGACGGGTCGAGAGAGCCCGATGTGCAGGCAGAACCGGATGAAGCGCATATTCCATAGCGGTCGAGCAGAAGTATGATCGACTCACCTTCAATGTAGTTTATAACGACAGATACGGTACCCGGCAGCCGCTTTTCGGGGTGGCCCGTAAGCTGTGTATGAGGTATCTGAAGGATTTTTTCTATCAGGCGGTCACGCAGCCTGGCAAGACGGGCCGAGGTCTCAGGCATCGTTTCGATCGCGTGCTTCAGAGCGGCGGCCATGCCGCATACTCCGGCTACGTTCTCGGTGCCCGAGCGGCGGCCGCGTTCATGCCCGCCCCCGTGAAGAAGCGGCGGGATGCGGATGCCCTTGCGTATATACAGGGCTCCGACGCCTTGCGGCCCGTGGAACTTGTGCGCCGACATCGAAAGCATGTCGACTTTCAGCTCTTCCACATTTACGGGGATATGGCCTACTGCCTGGACCGCATCGGTGTGGAAAAGGACTTTGTGTTTGTGGGCTATTTCGGCCAGTTCGGCGATCGGCTGGATCGTACCGATCTCGTTGTTGGCTGTCATTATTGATATAAGTATGGTGTCGGGCCTGATCGCCTTCTCCAGCTCTGCCGGGTCCACCAAACCGTATTTGTCGACCGGAAGGATGGTAACTTCAAAGCCTTCCGACTTCAGCGACTCCATGGATTCCGTAACGGCGTGGTGCTCTATGGCAGAAGTGATCAGGTGCCTGCCCTTGCTGGCAAATGCCTTTGCCGTGGATTTGATCGCCCAGTTGTCCGACTCGGTGCCGCCCGAGGTGAAATATATCTCATCGGGTTTTGCCCCGATGGCAGCCGCGACGTCTTCCCTCGCCTTTTCTATGGCTCTGCGCGAATCGCGGGCGATGCTGTAAATGCTTGAGGGGTTGCCCCACCTCTCGGTAAGCCACGGCCTCATTGCCTCAAAAGCTTCTTTCGAGAGAGGCGTGGTTGCCGCATTGTCAACATATATGATACGTTTTTGCATCAAGATTCTCCGTTCCTCTGACTTCCTGCAACGCAACCGGGTCCTCCGGCCTGGCGGTCCGGATCCGGACATTGGCCGCAATGAAAGCCCCGATCGCGTCATCCAGATTTATTATAATACCCTGAAATGTTAAAAATCCTGCTCATTTCCGTTATATTAATTATTTAGAGCATCTCTCTATACTATTCCTACTATTACACTATTATAATAATGTTAGCCTGAGGAAACAATAGTCAAAGTATATATTTTTTATTATCATATAAATTGAAATTACATAAAAAAGCGGAACATGATGGCAAGATATTATAGCGATAATTAGAGATAATATATATGAAATCCGCCGTTCGAAATTTCGCGGATCGATGTCTGCACCGAACATTAATGTTTATCCTCACAGTCAAAAAACTACGGATATCCACAAAAACAGTTTACAAAGGTGTTTATTTATGATAAAATACACCATTGCCGGATCCTACGGCAGGGTTCCGGGGTCATAGCCCATTCTGGGGTGTCACCCGCCCGCTACTCCGCCGTACGGACAATACTTTATGAAAGGTGATTCATGATGCTTACAAAAGAGCGCAAGAACGAGATCATCAATGCAAACCGTATCCACGAAACCGATACGGGTTCGCCGGAAGTCCAGATCGCGATCCTGACTGAGAGGATAAACCAGCTCACCGAGCACCTCAAGGTGCATCCGCACGACAATCACTCAAGGCGCGGCTTGTTCAAGATGGTCGGTGCCCGTCGCCGTCTTCTCGACTACCTGGCAAACAAGGACATCGATCGTTATCGCGCAATCATCACAAAACTCGGAATCAGAAAGTAAACGGTATCGGCGGCGGAGGGATATTTATCCCAAAGCTGCCGCTTCCACATGTCCGGAAAAGGCCCTTTTAGCAGTTGAAGATGCTATTGAGACGCGGACTCGATATCGTCTTCAAGTGCTTAAAGGACTTCCCGGACATAGAATAACAAGGGGCTGGGACCCCAAGGAGGAAATTCATGATAATAAAACACAGAACATTCGAAGGTTACAGGGAGTTCAGCACGGAAATCGCAGGAAAGAAGTTCATTTTCGAATACGGGAAAATGGCCGAGCTTGCTAATGCCGCTCTGCTCTGCCGCTGCGGCGAAAGCGCTATCCTGGTCACTGTGACCGCATCTCCCACCGCCCGGGAAGGCATCGATTATTTCCCGCTCTCCCTCGATTTCGAGGAGAAGCTCTACTCGGTAGGAAAGATCCCGGGTTCATTCACCCGCAGGGAAGGCCGGGCAGGCGAAAAGGCAACGCTTGCCGCGCGTCTCATAGACAGGCCCATGCGGCCACTCTTCCCTTCTGATATGCGAAACGACGTGTCGATCATCTGCACGGTCCTGTCATCAGACCCCGACGTACAGCCCGAGATCCTGGCGATGGTCGGAGCATCCGCAGCGACAGCGATTTCGGACGTCCCGTGGAACGGTCCTATCGGAGGCGTCTCCGTAGGTCTCGTCGACGGCAAATTCATCATCAATCCGAACGCAGAAGAGCGTGCGAAATCCTCATTGCATTTGTCGGTTGCCGGTACGGCTGAAAAGATAGTGATGATAGAAGCCGGCGCGGACCAGGTGCCCGAAGACGTGATGTTTGACGCGATCATGTTTGCGCATGAGGAGATCAAGAAGATCGTCGAATTCATAAACGGCATGGTAAAAGAAGTCGGCAAGCCGAAGTTCGAGTATGCCCGTGCGGCATTCGACGAAGAGCTCTACGAAAAGATCAAGGAGTGGGGCCTCGACAAGATCAGGTACGCCCTGGACACCGACGACAAGAACGTACGCGAAGAGCGGCTCAATGTCATCAGGGCGGAGATCCTTGAGACATTCGGCCCTGAAAATCCCAACACCGAGACCATGCTTGAGGACTTCCTCTATAAGCTTCAGAAAATCGTCGTCCGCGAGTGGCTGCTGCAAGGAAAGCGCGTCGACGGGCGTGCTATGGACGAGATACGTCCCCTTTCCGCGGAAGTCGGCCTTCTGCCGAGAGTACACGGCTCCGGCCTGTTTACCAGGGGCCAGACTCAGGTGCTTACCACCGCTACTCTCGGAACCATTTCCGATCAGCAAAAGCTGGACAACATCTACGGCGACGAGTTCAAGCGCTATATGCACCACTACAACTTCCCGCCGTTCTCTACCGGAGAGGCGCGACCGCTCCGCGGTCCGAGCCGCAGGGAGATCGGGCACGGCGCTTTGGCAGAACGCGCCCTTGAGCCAGTGATACCGGATGAGAGCGAGTTCCCGTACAGCATCCGCCTTGTTTCCAAAGTCCTCTCCTCGAACGGATCGACTTCCCAGGGCGCAATATGCGGCTCCACGCTCGCGCTGATGGACGCCGGCGTTCCGATAAAGGCGCCTGTGGCAGGCATATCCTGCGGACTCATCACGGAAGGCGACAGGTACACCACATTTATCGACATCCAGGGCGTAGAAGACTTCTACGGCGAGATGGACTTCAAGGTCGGCGGCACGAAGAAGGGCATTACGGCCATCCAGATGGACCTCAAGAACGACGGACTTACTCCGGAAATAATCAAGGAAGCACTGGAGCGCTGCCGTGTTGCGAGGATCGCCATTCTGGACGAGGTCATGCTGCCGGTCATATCCGAACCCCGCAAGGAGCTTTCAAAGTATGCTCCAAAGATGCTGCACATGACGATCGATCCCGATAAGATCCGCGAGGTAATAGGGTCCGGCGGAAAGGTCATACAGAAGATCACCGCAGATACCAACACCAAGATCGACATCGAGGACGACGGCCAGATATATATTTCCTCGCAGAATATCGAGGACTGCTACAAGGCCCTGAGGATAATCGAGGCTATAGTCAAAGAGCCGGAAATCGGCGCGCTCTTCTACGGAAAAGTTACCAGGATAATGACATTCGGCGCGTTCGTCGAAATAGCTCCCGGCAAGGAAGGCCTGGTCCACATCTCCAAGCTCGAAGACCATCGCGTGGCAAAGGTCGAAGACGTACTGAAAGTCGGCGACATGACATGGGTAATGGTCACCGAGATCGACGAAAAGGGCCGCATCAACCTCTCCCGCAAGGACGCCCTGAAAGAACTTGCAAAACAGGAACAAAAAAAGTGATCTGCCAGGTGAACGATGCATTATAAAATAACATTGAATAACGGCGTGCGCATCCTGTATGAGCGCGTGGATTCGGTACGCTCGGTGTCCATCGGGATCTGGGTGCTCAACGGTTCGAGAAACGAGCCGAAAAAACTGAACGGGATGTCCCACTTCATAGAGCACATGCTCTTCAAGGGTACTAAAACCCGAACCGCAAGCGATATAGCGGAAATGATGGACTCGATCGGAGGACAGGTCAACGCGTTCACCACCAAGGAATGCACCTGCTTCTACGCCAGGGTGCTTGACAGCCACTTTTCCGTCGCAGTAGACATACTGACGGACATGCTCTTCAACCCGAAGCTTGACGAGTCAGATCTGGATATCGAGCGAGGGGTGATCCTTGAAGAGATCGGTATGTACAATGATTCCCCCGAAGATATGGTCAGCGAGAGGCTGATGTCGGCAGTATATTCCCCCACTCCTCTCGCAAGGCCCATCCTCGGAACACCCGCCACCCTGAAGTCGATAAACTCTGCGGTGATGCGGGAATACATGCAGAAATACTACGTTCCCGAAAACATCGTCGTATCGGTATCGGGCAGCTTCAGCGACGGGGACATCAGGCTCGTCGAAGAGCTGTTTTCCGGCATGAGCGGAGGAAAGCCGATCCCTCCCGAGAAAGGCATCTACACCGCGGCTTCTACCGTAAAGAGGAAGAGCACCGACCAAAACCATATAATATTGGCGTTCGAGGGGCCTCAATACGGTTCCCCTGACAGATATGCGAACGTCATCATGACGAACATACTCGGCGGAGGCATGTCATCACGCCTGTTCAGAAAAGTCCGCGAAGAACGGGGCCTGTGCTATTCCGTTTACAGCTACATCTATTCCCATGTCGATACCGGCCTGTTCGGCATATATACCGCGACCGGAAAAGAGACGGAGAGACAGGCTGTCGAGCTGATCGTCGAAGTCATAACCGATCTGCTTGAAAACGGCATAACGCAGCAGGAACTTGACAGGGCGCGCGAGCAGAGCAAGGCCAATGTCCTGCTTGCGCTCGAGAACACCGTCTCGCGGATGAACAGCCTGGCACGAGGAGAGCTGTTCCTGGGCGAAATACTCCGCCCCGAAGAAATAATCGAGCGGTACGACGCAGTGACGCGGACCGATGTCCTGGAATCCGCCAGAAAGATCATCTGCATGGACAAGCTCTCACTTTCGGCAGTCGGAAAGGTCGAGTCCGCCCAGGCATATATGGATCTGATCCATAACAAGCTGAAGGCCTGAGGATCCGGTTTTAACGGATTGCCGGATATACTACTTAACGATAACTTACCGATAAACTAAATACACGAGCTGAATAGACAAGCTAAATATACAGATATAATCCCTTCATTGAGTACAGGCGATTTTTGTACATGATGAAGGGAGTTTTGTCGTTTATGAGTCAAGTCAGTTATGAAATATTGATATAACCGTCGTCTGATAATACTTAATGTGAAATACCGTTTTCATCTTTTTTCATGTTGATTTATTATGAATTGTATATGTGAGGATATCTTTTTTACCTGCGGTCTTTACGATATACTCACAAATATATGTTTAATATACAAAATTGAACATAACATTTTGTATAAATTACACTTGTTATATTTGTTGTATATTTCAATAAACTATATTATAATTTGTTTTGAATTAGGCTATTATGACACGAAATACGGGAATCGATGGAGGTCATTATGAAAAAGCTTTTCGCATTTTTACTTGCTTCTTTGCTTCTTCTTGCAGTGTTTGCGGGCTGCTCCGGCGGAAACAAGCCCGAACCTGCCAGTCCGGAAGGGTCTAAAGCCCCGAGCAGCGATGCGACCGAACCGCCGCAGCTCCAGGTTGAAGAAGGCCTTGAGAGGAATGCGGTCAAGCTGCCGCTTACGGACAAACCCGTCACTTTTGTGATGTGGACCCCCAACGGAACGACATTTGAAGGCTTTGCCGACTATGAAGACAACCTGGTGTATCAGGAGATGGAGCGCCGCTCCGGCGTCAACCTCGACTTCATCCACCCGGTAACCGGCAGCGAAAACGAAAACTTCCAGCTCCTGATGGCAGCGGAAACACTTCCCGATTTCATCCACACCATCGCCAACTACTATATCGGCGGTATGGATAAGGCTATCGAAGACGGTGTTGCTCTGCGTCTGAATGAGTATGCTGCGAAGTATATGCCGAACTACATATACTACTGCACGCTCAACGAAGATATCAGGCGCCAGACACTTACCGACAATGGCAACCTCTGGGGTGTGCACCACATAGTCGACCGTCCTCAGGGTGCATGGTACGGTCTTGGCATCCGCAAAGACTGGCTTGACAAAGCCGGACTTGAAAAACCGGTTTACTACTCC
>JAAYMG010000264.1 GCA_012521525.1 Clostridiales bacterium
AGCTTTGGCTCAACTCCTTTTTACACCATTATATAGACTTAATCGCTTAGCCCCGGCATAAACCAATAATATAATAGTTTTTAGATTAATTGTTGAACCTTTAAGATATCGTTACATGTTTTTGTGTAATATATAATATTGACATCGATTTTGAAAGGTAGTAAAGTATACTTAGAAAAGTTTGAAGCTTCTAACTTTTATCACCGTAACGGAAGTTCAGCCTGAATCAAATTTTCAGACATTCATATATTTATTTTGCCAACAGATCCTCATGTGACCGGTCCCAAGCGCGGGGCGGCACAGGTGATGACAGTTGGCCTGGATTTCAGATAGGAGATCGTCTATGATGCAATTCCTTGCCGAAAATGCTGCAACTATCATAGTTTCAGCAGTTCTGATAACTCTGCTTGGTTTAGCGATCCGCTCCATGGTCAAAAGCAGGAAAAAAGCATCCGGCTGCTGCAACGGCGCCTGCGCCGGATGTCCGTATTCAAAAAGCTGCCATTGATATCCGTATAAATAAGCAGCAAAAGAGCAAACATAAATCTTCTGTCCTTATTGTTGGGGACAGAAGATTTACTTTTTTATGCCTAGAACGCTCCGGAACAGGTTATCGGAGGTTCCCCCCATCAAGTGATCCGCAGGTCCCTCCACATCAGCTTTCCGCATCAACTTTTCGTATACGAAAGATGCCTGTGATTTTTCTAAAAGATAGCTCGGCTCCGATAAAGCATACCGAAATTATGATCGAAAATACTATGAAAGGATCCATGCAAGCCTGTAGCTTCCGGTGTAGTCATAAACCGCACCATGGCCGGCACAGAAATCGAAGGTCCGAATGTAGATATCATTGTTATAATACTGAAAATCGCAGGGTAATCTTTAGTGCCGAAATACTTTGTGACAGCCCACCCAAATTGCACTTTATAATCCAGCTTCACAGCAAATTCACAATATCACATAATATCGTATGTTGATGAACGTCGAAAAGAAAATAAAAGCTTGTATTTCTGAAAATTTGTGAAACACTTGATGTGTCATTTCATCTGTGCTAGAATTTATTTCAGATGTATCTTATAACGGGATATTATGTAAAAACTTCGATAAAACTTCTATGAAAGGAGATATGGAAGTGGCAACTTATGAAAAGTATGCCATCGATCCCAACGACATACAGACTGTCGTAAAGAATGGCGTCGCTACAGGTTTTGAGATAAAGGCAAAGATCCCCTACTACCGCGGTATCTCTTTGAGCCTTATCGAAGATGTACGCATCTGGCTGGACGGCAGGGAGTTTACCAGGGACCGGATGACATTCACCGTAGGCGGTGAGACATATACTTTCGATGAAATGGAAACGATGGCTGACCTGCGATGGGAATATGGCGAAAAGGCGACCATCTACGTCGATTGCCCCGGCGGGATATTCCTCGGGACACATAAAGTCGACATAATGATAGCAATAAGGGTCAGCTATATGGGGCGCACCCTGCAGTATAAGCAAAGCTTTTTTGTATGCCCAATGGGCGGTTGATGGAAAGGAGCGTACGAAAATGAGCATAAAGAGAAGTGTCTCCTTTTACAGTTACCAGGAGGCTTATTATAAAGGCGATTGCACTCTGGAAGATATGATCAGGTTTACCGGTGAAACGCTCAAGGCTGAAGGCGTTGAGATACTTGCGGAACAGACACCGGTCGGCCGCTTCCCCGATCCGACGGACGAAGACGTCGACCGCTGGCACAGCTGGATGGAAAAATATAATACAAAACCGTCATGCCTTGACTCCTTTATCGACTGGTACCTATATAAGAACAGGACCCTTACCCTGAAAGAACAGGTAAAACAGATGGAAAGGGATATCAGGCTTGCCAGGCGGCTTGGTTTCCCCGTGATCCGTGTCCTGTGCCCGGTGCGCAAGGAAGTCGTCGAGGCCAGCATCCCGATCGCGGAATATTGCGGGGTGAAGATGGGGCTTGAAGTCCACTCTCCCATGAAGCTTTCCGCACGCTGGATCACGGAATATATGGACATGGTCGTAAAGAGCGGCTCAAAGTATGCAGGTATAATACCCGACTTTGGCATTTTCATGATGCGCCCGGCAAAGAAGCAGCTCGACAAAGCCCGTGCCGGGGGTGCAGGGGACGAAGTTCTTTCACAGATAATAAGCTGGTGCGAATCACATATCCCCTTTGCCGAAATGGTTGCCAATGCAAACGCTCTGGGCGTAAACGATGCGGAGATGAGCGTTGTGCAATCCTTTGCCCGCAATGTGTTTACAGATCCCGAAGAACTGCGCGCCTTTGCCCCGTATATTTTCCACTGCCACGGCAAATTTTACGACATGGATGAAAACTGCCGTGAGACATCGATCGACTATGAAAATCCCATAAGGGTGCTCAGGGAGATAGGTTACGAAGGATACATATCTAGCGAGTTCGAAGGTCAAAGGCTGTATGGTGTCGACGAGGTCTGCGATGAATTCGAGCAGGTCCGCAGACACCAGGCAATGCTGAAGCGGCTTGTCGAAAACTGAAAGAAATTTGATTTTCTTTACCAGCCATGCTTCTCAAAACAGAACTCTTGTGCTATAATCCGTGTATATAGTAAATTAAACACTAGTAAAGGAGTTAGTAAATAAAAATGGGCAAAATTCTAAACGTGGGCATCGTCGGTTGCGGCGGAATGGGCGGGGGCCACGCAATAGCTATTGCCAGCGGAACAGGTAATGCCGTATGGAATGCCGACTCTGCCGACAGTGCCGCCTTCAAGGGCAGCAGGAACACTGACATTTCAAAGAAACTTGCATTGGCCGGTGTATACGACATCGACCCCGCACGTCAAAAGTGGGCAGCCGAGCGCGGATTTAAGAATTACGAGAGCTACGAGGCCATGCTCGCCGACGATAATGTTGATATCATCCTTATAGCGACCCCGAACCATCTGCACAAGGATGAAGCAATAGCAGCAATGCGGGCCGGCAAGCACGTTCTATGTGAGAAGCCTGTTACACCTACAAGCGCGGAGCTCGAAGAGATCCTCAAGGTATCGGCGGAGACCGGAAAGGTCTTTTATCCGCGCCAGAATCGCCGTTGGGACGAAGACTTCCTTATAATACGGGAAATTTATGAAAACAACCTTGTTGGCAAAACCTTCAACATAGAAAGCCGCGTACACGGATCCAGGGGCATCCCGGGAGACTGGAGGGGCAAGAAGGAATATGGCGGAGGCATGATGCTCGACTGGGGCGTCCATCTGCTTGACAGGCTCCTGTACATGATCCCCGAAAAGATAAAAAAGGTCTTCTGCTCGCTTACCCATGTCACCAACACCGAGGTCGACGACGGTTTCAAGATGCACCTGACTTTTGAAAGCGGCCTTACCGCAGTCGTTGAAGTAGGAACATGCCACTTTATCAAGCTTCCGCTATGGTATATCGCCGGAAACCACGGTACGGCGGTCATCTATGACTGGAGCTGCGACGGAAAAATGGTCCGCCTGAAGAGCTGGGAAGACAAGGACGCTGTACCGATATTGGCCGGCGCCGGACTGACTAAGACAATGGCCCCAAGGGGAGACAACTCGGTTGAGGAGCTGCCGCTTCCCAGTGTGGATTTCGATCACAACGAGTTGTACAGCAACCTTGCGGATGTCATAAACGAAGGCGCAAAGCAGATAGTGACCGGAGAAGAGGCACTTCGCGTACTTAAGCTGATGGAAGCAGCGTTTGAGTCGGATCGGACCGGAACTGTCGTAAATTTTGAATAAATCCCGCCTGAATGAAGTGATCAGCGTCATTTATAAAATGACGCTGATTTTTTATAAGATATGATCTGCACGATTGCGGAGGTGTTCAAATCTGTCCTGTTGATTGGCAACTCCGTGTATGCACATGAAATTATTTTATCTTGTCTATTTTTTACATGGATGCATTTGAAAATACACTAAAATATGTTATAATCACTTTAGTCTATATTACTTATCCCTTATTGGAGGAGATATGCACATGAACAATCAAAATCTGGGTGAGAAAAAGGATCGCGTAAGGATCGCACTTAGTTATGTAGTACCGCTCTTTTATCCCGTTGTCGCGCTTTTTATGATAGGCCTGCTTGTGCTGCCGTCTTCCACCATCGGTGACAAACCCATTTTCTCTGTGATCGCGATGGGGCTGGGGGTATTGCTTGTTGCCTACATATTCGTTCAGATATTCCACTGCGGCATTGAGATCTATGAAAACGGGATAGTTATTGTCAGTATCTTCAAAAAAAAGGTCATAATGCGTGATGATATAAATATCATCCACTGGGACAGACCGGGTCAGTTTGCCGGAACGACACGCACGGTTGTCCGAAAAACAAACGGGACTGCGGAAGTCATCCTTAAAGACGGCAAAATGGTCAAGATCCCGGATTCCATGTATAAAAAACTTGACACGAAACTCGGCGACTGGCAGGCAAAACACAGGATCCCTGCTGAGTTCTAGGCAATTTTCGGCGCATCGTTGACAATCAACACAAAAAATTATAAGGCCATTGGCGGATACTGGCCGCAGTGGCCTTTTCTGGTTGATTTCTCCTTTCGGTCGCTTTCAAGGGAGCTGGATATATGATCAATACCACACTTTGCTATATCGAAAACGATGGTAAGTACCTGATGCTTCACCGTACAAAGAAGAAAAACGACCTCAACGAGAACAATTGGCTCGGTATAGGCGGAAGGTTCATGGAGGGAGAGAGCCCTGAAGACTGCGTGATCCGGGAGGTCAAAGAGGAGACGGGACTGACCCTTACATCATACCGCTATAGAGGTATTGTGACATTTGTCTCAGACCGTTACCCGACCGAGTACATGCATCTGTTTACATCGGACTCATATATGGGAGAGCTAATTGATTGCGACGAAGGAGTTCTTAAGTGGGTACCCAAGGAATCGATACCCGATCTTCCGATTTGGGAGGGAGACAAGATCTTTCTGAAACTTCTCACCGAGGACGCGCCTTTTTTCTCCCTGAAGCTGGTCTATAACGGTGACAGGCTGGTATCCGCCGTTTTGAACGGGAAACCTCTTGATAATATTTGATCCTCTTCACGATTGAAACAGAATAACTGAAAAGAGCAGCCTTTTCTTGTGAAAGGCTGCTCTTTTTTTGATATAAAGCTATTCACCTTAAAGCTACTCACATAATATCGATCGATATTATATGATCGTGTATTTAACCGAGTATACACCCTCGATGCCCGTTATTGCTTCCACTATAGTCTTGAACGGGATTTCTTGCATTCCCCTGGCTGCCTTCAGGCCGAGTTCCAGTTCCCCTCCACCATCCGCAAAGCGAGCGGAGTGATTGATGATCTCCAGGCCGTGACTGTTCAATATCGACCCCACTTCACCGTCAATGCTGCCCGGACTGCCCTTATAATTCAGTTTCAGGACAGCTCTCGTCCTCTTTATCTTTAAGAACCTGACCTCTATGCTTTCCAGTACCGTCAGGGCAAATATTGC
>JAAYMG010000004.1 GCA_012521525.1 Clostridiales bacterium
AGCGACAAGATCATATGTCGGATCTTCGGCTGAAAGCATAAGGTTCGTTTGCATAAAGTTGTATGCGACGTTCCATACACCGACCCTGCCGGTAAGCGTATATGACGTATCGTATGCCCTGGATCCGCTCACAGTATAACGTTCTAACGAATATAAGCTTTTATCATCATTCAGATTCTTATTCCGTTTCTTCGATCGGTTCAGTATGGATGAGCTCCTCTGTCATGCTGCTCACATTGATGATTTCTGCCGCCGAACGCGGGTAGTCCGAGGGGTTCCACCGGTAGCCCTTTTCTGCCATCTGCCCGTCTGTGCAGAGCAGATATTGATAACCGGAATCGGTGATATCCATGGCAACATCGACGTGATACCAACCGTCTTCGGTTTTTACAATGTTCCAGCAGTGCTCAAGGCCGTCCAGACGTCCCCGGACAACATGGCAGTCTATATCAAGGAAGTCGCACAAAGCCTTGAAAGCGAGCGCATATCCTTCACTTGTGGCACTCTTGTTGATTATTGCGCCATACGCCGTATACTCCACGCCGTAGGCGTCTTTGCCGTCCGGGTCGAAATCATAGCCCGATATCACTTCCGAGTTTTCCCTCAGCAGATCCTCGAAAACCTTGAACCTGCTAATATCATCCGGCAATTCCAGATCCGATAACATGCGTGATATCTGTCTCAACAGTTCCCGGGACATTTCCCGGAGCCTTGCACGGGACTCGGGATAAGTAAATGAAACCTCCAGTATCCTTTGCCAGCCTGTTGCTCCCTCTGCCTCCATGTCAGGATAGAGCTTCATCGTGAAATTGGGCGCGGCGGCAACGGTCAGGGGGTTGTCATCATAATATGACTGAAGTATGTCTTCAACATTATACTGGTCGACATAGTACCACGGGACCTCGACAGTCAGACTGTCTTCATAACCTGAATAAGCGTCGGTGAGCAGATTTTTGAAATCGGAAACACTGCTTACCTTCTTTATTGCCGCTATCTCTTCTGCCGTTTTGCGATATGTGATTGTCAGGGTTATCTCATGATATGAGAGGATCCTTACGCTCTTATACGACACATACTCTACCGCGTACACACCCAATGGTTCATACTTCATCGTTTGGGTTATAGCTGCTTCGATGTCGGAATCGATTTCCCCGGTGTAGTTATACAGCCGGATGGTTCCGACTTCGATGCCCTCTTCGATGAGGTGCAGTATATTGTCTTTCAGCTCCTGGAAGGTTTCGGCCCGCAGTTCGTCACCCACGACTTCCCTCGGCCTGTTTTCCAAATGGGGAGTAATGACCATGTAGTCGCGGGACAGAAGCAGATTGCAGCCCCCTAACAGGGCCAGGGCGGAAATCAGGGCCGCTATAACGGCCAGCGGTGATTTGAACCTATTCACGTTATCCTCCGTCAGTTACAGGCAGGCTAATACTGCTTGTCATGATGGGCCCTGAAGCCGTCTCCGAGAACTTCATGCGCATCCGATATTATCACGAAAGAGGACGGATCGACCTCGCGGACGATTCTTTTGAGCTGTGCTATCTGGCGCATTTTGATGGCGGTCATGAGGACTTTTGTGGCATTTCCCGTATATGCGCCTTCGCCATGAAGGTAGGTTACACCCCGTTCCAGCTCCTTGTCTATCCTTCTGAAGATCTCCTCAGGGTATTTTGTGATAATGTAAGCGACCTTTGCGGTGTCAAAACCGTAAAGCACCTTATCAATGGCTATTGAGGATATATATAAGGCTATCAGGGCATACAGTGCATAGTTGAAATGCCCGAAAGTGACAGCGGCAGCAGTTACTACCACAAAATCGATCCCAAGCACCAGCTTGCCCATCGACAAGTGGGGGAGCTTGATTTTCAGCAGCCTGCCTATGATATCGCTGCCTCCGGTGGTCGCCCCTCTGAAGAAAAGGAGCCCTAATCCGCTGCCCGTCATAATACCGCCGTATATGGCGGCCAACAGGGGATCGGATGTATAGCGGTAGACATCCGAAAAAAGATCTATCAGGACCGAAGACAGCAACGTACCGAACAGCGATTTGACCAAAAAGGGTTTGCCTTCGAATTTCCAGCCTGCTATGAAAAGGGGTATGTTCATAATGATGATCAGCAAACCGATCGGGACGGAGGGGAACAGGTAATTGATTATCATCGCGATGCCGGAGACTCCGCCCGGAGCGATATTGTTGGGCTCCAGGAATATGACGAGTCCGAATGCGAAGAGCGCGCTGCCCAAAAGGATGATGATCGCATCAAGCAGATATGCGCGGATCTTTGTATTGGCCATAGTAAACATGCCCCATTTCAGTTTCTGCTGTGGTGACCTATATTTCTTCCATGTTGATTTGGGTCTCACCAATGTCCTCGGGCTTCAGGAATGAACCGGCGGCCGGCAAAGTCCGGGTCCTATAGCGCTGCCGGTTTACGATACCTGCCTCATCCGCAGACATGACTTTTACGACGCGATGTTTTGACTTCACCGACATTACCGACACCCCAATCGTGGTCCTTGTATCCTTGGGTGTTAAGGATGCGGTGTTGAATAGCAGTACACGGGTATCGCTTGAGAATATGGCGAGCTCCTCGTCTTCCCTGATATGGCGGATCGCAACGACGGGAGATTTGTCCGAGTAAGCGCCGGTAAGTCGTTTCCTGTTGGACTTCGTTTGGTATGCGTTGATGTTGACCTTAGCCACCTTCCCGTTTTCAAAGAAGAACAGGAGATACCCGGAGTAGTCGCCCGGCAGGCACATGTATATCACCGACTCTCCTTCATCCATTCCAAGTTTGGCGGGCAGGTAGTCGCCAAGCACGGATGCCTTGGAGTCCTCGAACTCGTAGAGGCGGCATTTGTACGCCTGCTGTTTGTTCGTGAAGAAGATGATCTCATCGGCGTTTGACGCCTCGGCGCTCTGCGAGAGCTCGTCGTTTTCCTTGAATCTCTGTTCTCCGCCCATGCGGAGGGAGAGGGGGGTGATCTTCTTGAAATAACCCTCCTTAGAGAGGAAGACATTGACCTGGTAATCGTCTATCTTCTCTTCCGCCTGGGGTGGGGTTAGGTCGAAGTCATATACTATGCCTGTACGCCTCGGCTCACCGTATTTTTTCGAAACCGCCTCAAGCTCTTTTATTATGATGTCCATCACCTTATCGCGGCTTTTCAGGACGTCTTCGAGCGATGCGATCTCTTTTTCCAGCTCCCCGGTTTCTTCGATCCGCCGGAGGATGTATTGCTTGTTTATATTCCTGAGCTTGATTTCCGCGATGAACTCGGCCTGTTCCCTGTCTATCTGGAAGCCTATCATCAGGTTCGGAACGACCTCGTCCTCTTCTTCGGTCTCGCGGATGATCCTGATAGCGCGGTCGATGTCAAGCAGTATCTTGCTGAGTCCCTTGAGCAGGTGGAGCTTGCTGCGCTTTTGCTGCAACTGGTAATATGTCCTTCTCCTGACGCATTCGTAACGCCATGCGATCCACTCGTCCAGGATTTCGGCAATACCCATCTGCCTCGGAGTGCCCGCTATAAGCAGGTTGAAGTTGCATGAGTATGTGTCCATCAGGGGAGTCAGCCTGAAGAGGTTCTGCATCACCTTTTCGGGGTCAGCTCCGCGCTTGAGGCTGACGGTCAGTTTCAAGCCCTTCAGGTCGGTCTCGTCACGCATATCGGTGATGTCACGCAGGTTTCCTGACTTGATCAGTTCGGCGACCTTGTCCATGATCGCTTCAATGGTCGTCGTATACGGGATCTCGTATATCTCGATCAGGTTTTCCTTTTTGTCATAGCGCCAGCGGGCCCGTATGCGGAAAGAACCTTTTCCGGTACGGTATATTTCCTCAAAGGCTTCTTTCTCGAAAAGGATTTCACCGCCCGTGGAAAAGTCCGGCGCAGGCAGGGTCTCGAACAGATCGCAGTTTGGGTTCTTGATATATGCGATCGTTGTTTTGCATACTTCTGTGAGGTTGAAGCCGCAAATGTTGGATGCCATACCTACGGCGATCCCCTGGTTTGCCGAAACAAGCAGATTCGGGAATGTGGCCGGAAGCAGTACAGGCTCCCTGGTTGTGGAATCGTAGTTGTCTACAAAATCGACACAGTCACAGTCTATATCACGAAAAAGCTCCTGGCATATGGGAGCCAGTTTTACTTCGGTATACCTTGATGCGGCATATGCCATATCACGCGAGTAAAACTTGCCGAAGTTGCCCTTGGAATCTACGAACGGCACCAAAAGTGCTTCATGTCCCCGACTCAGCCGGACAAGGGTCTCATATATGGCTGATTCGCCGTGCGGGTTCAATTTCATGCACTGCCCGACGACATTCGCAGATTTTGTACGGTTGCCGGTAAGCAGGCCCATTTTGTACATGGTGTAAAGGAGCTTCCGGTGGGACGGCTTGAACCCGTCGATTTCCGGGATCGCTCTTGACATGATCACACTCATGGCATAGGGCATGAAGTTGACTTCCAATGTACGGGTAATGGGCTGCTGCACTACCTGCACGGGCTTGTTTTCACTTTTCTTACTATCCTTTTTTGCCATTAACAGCACCCTTTATTCATTTATTATATTTCAGCTCACATCGGCAAAGTCGATATATTTGTATCCCTCTTCGGCAATAAACTCTTTGCGGCCCGCCAGGTTGTCTCCGAGCAGGAGGTCGAAGACCTGGGCGGTCCTTTCCGCGTCGTCCGGCATGACCTTGATCAGTCTGCGGGTTTCGGGATTCATGGTCGTCAGCCACATCATCTCGGCTTCGTTCTCACCGAGACCCTTTGAGCGGTTGATGGTCAGCTTCGCATCCCCGAGCTTTGCAACGATCTCGTCCCTTTCCCTGTCGTTGTAAGCGAAATAGGACTTGCCCTTGCAGATTATTTCGTACAGAGGGCTCTCTGCGATATATACATACCCTTCGCTTATGAGTGTTGGCGTCAGTCGATATAGCATTGCCAGGATCAGGGTACGGATCTGGTAACCGTCGACGTCGGCGTCGGTACAGATTATTATTTTGGACCAGCGCAGGGCCGAGAGATCGAAGTTCGATAACTCCTTTGACTTCTTGTGGTTTACTTCTACGCCGCAGCCGAGGACCTTTATAAGGTCGGTTATTATGTCACTTTTGAAGATCCTCGGAAGGTCGGCCTTGAGGCAGTTGAGTATTTTGCCGCGGACAGGCATGATGGCCTGGAACTCGGCATCCCGTGCCATTTTGACCGATCCCAGTGCGGAGTCGCCCTCAACGATATAAAGCTCACGGCGTTCGGGATCCCGCGAACGGCAGTCTACAAACTTCTGTACGCGGTTTGCGATGTCGAGTCCGCCGGAGAGCTTCTTTTTGATGTTCAGGCGCGTTTTTTCGGCGGTTTCACGGCTTCGCTTGTTAATCAGTATCTGCTCGGCGATCTTCTCTGCGTCGGACGGGTTTTCGATAAAATATACCTGGAGCTGTTCCTTCAGGAAATCGGTCATGGCCTCCTGGATGAACTTGTTGGTGATGGCCTTTTTCGTCTGGTTCTCATAGGAGGTCATCGTCGAGAAGTTGTTTGATATGAAGATCAGGGAGTCCTGGATATCTCCGAACGTGACTTTTGATTCGTCCTTGTTGTACTTTCCGCTTTGGCGCAGATACCTGTCTATGGCGAACACGAAAGCGCTCCTTACCGCTTTGTCCGGTGATCCGCCATGCTCAAGGAACGAGGAGTTGTGATAGTGCTCGATGATGCTGTCCCTGTTCGTAAAAAGGAAGGCGCATGATATTTTCAGTTTGTACTCGGGCTTGTCCTCACGATCGCGCCCCCTTCTCTCGGTGTATATATAGCGGGGCTCGGTGAGGGTGTTTTCCCCGGCCAACTCGATGATGTAGTCGGTTATCCCGTTTTCGTAACAGTAAGTCGTCTCTTCGAATTTACCGTCTTTCTGACGCCTGTATATGAACTTGACCCTGGAGTTTACGACGGCCTGGCGCTTCAGAGTGTCATGGAAGTATTCTTCGGGGATCCTGATGTCGGTGAAAACTTCAAGGTCAGGCTTCCATTTGATCAGGGAGCCTGTCCGGCGGCCCTTGTACTCTTCCTTGAGCATTTCACCCACGATCTCGCCCTTTTCGAAGTGGAGGAAGTATTTATAGCCGTCACGCCACACGGTGACATCCATATATTCGGAGGAGTATTGCGTCGCACAGGAGCCAAGGCCGTTAAGGCCCAGTGAGAACTCGTAGTTTTCCTCCTGCTTGTATTTGCCGCCGGCATATAGCTCGCAGAAGACGAGCTCCCAGTTATATCGATTCTCAACAGGGTTCCAGTCGACGGGGCAGCCGCGGCCGAAGTCCTCGACCTCGAGGGAGTCGTCGGCATAGTGGGTCACGATAATAGTATCGCCAAATCCGCTCCTTGCCTCGTCTATGGAGTTTGATAATATTTCGAAAAATGCGTGCTGACAACCTTCTATGCCGTCCGACCCGAATATGACACCGGGACGTTTGCGCACGCGGTCCGGCCCCTTAAGCGATGAAATCGAATCGTTTCCGTACTGTGTGATGTTCCTTCTTTCGGAAGCCAATTCCGTGTGCCTCCATTCCTGTATTTTGAATATAAAATCCTTTCAGATTATACCACAGCTTATCGACTCTAGCAAACATTTGTCCAGTGAGAAGTATCCTGTCAATATCGGGCGCAAAATAAAAGTTGAGGTTCTATATGGACCCCAACTTTCGATGTAGTTATGATTCAATTGCTTTTTATTAGGCAGTCGGTCCTCAAGGTTTTGACGACGCATGTTCCGGGTAATCGATTTCGATCGATCTGTTTAACAGCATATATTCCTTATATAACGTTCTTCTGCCGTTATTTTCATTTTTCATTACATACCTAATACTTTTATAACCATGCCAGACATATGCCTGTCTTACTATTGATCCGTCAGGGTAGTAATCGAAGCAATATCCTAAGTTGTCCCACTTCGATATACTAAACGAAAATCTTATATACGGTAAATCTTTTTCCCGATTTTGGTAAGAAAATATATAATAAAAATCACCGTCGGCAAATGGATCTGAAACACCACGATTAAAACTCAGTTTTGCAATTTTTGATTCATATAGCTTACGTCTGATGATCGTTCAATTATCAATTACTATTGTTCTGCCTTTATACTCTTTATATATGTATCTTTCTTTATTATTTATGTTTTCTGCAGAATAAAAGATCCCTTTATAATAAACGGATGCTTGCCTTACAATTGATCCATCAGGATAATAATCGAAACAATAAGAAAGATGATTCCACTTTTTTATACTAAAATTAAATCTTACATACGGAGAACTTTTTTCTCGGCTGTACTCAATGAACAACTAATACCAATCATCTGAATAATTCCGGTTAAAAACTGATGAGTTTAAAAGCTGATCTGCGGTCTTAGCTTCTTCGTTTCCGATTTTTTCAAGAAACAAGTCTTGTAAGGCATAAGCTTCGGGTGAAAGATGACGTTTATCCTCCGGTAATTCAAAAATAGCTTGTATCATATTTACCGGCAAATACATATCATCTGTGATTTCAGTTTTTTGAAGAAGCCTTTTTCTAATAACCGGTGGTACATATGTTTCATCACGTTCAGCTCGCCAGGATGGGTAGATTTTTACTCCGACAATAATCAATATCGTTATACCTAACAGTATTACTCCAGATACAATAACTCTCTTATTGAACATTATGATCACCGCCTTGAAGTGAGAGGACAGAGGTACTCTGCCAGGATTTACTGATTTGATGATGGATTATTGAAGGACCTGCCAATATATCCCCATATGTTGCCATGAATGTCAATACATGGTGGATATTTTGTACTTTACATCTTGGCATAGGCATAGTAAAAAGGCCATCCGAGTAGAGGGTGGCCAGAGCATAAAAAAACACCCTGCAAAGCTTTTAACTGCTTTGCAGGGTGCCGGTAATCAACTATTCGAACAAACCGGCGGCCTTCTTCATGGCTGCCATGATTTCGATCTGCTGCGGGCAGCGGGATTCGCATGTGGCGCACTCGACGCAGTCTGAAGCCTTGCCGCCCCGTGAAGACATAAACCCGTAGTGCCTCTTTGAGCCATCCAGATTGTCAAAGAGTGTATAGTCGTTCAGCGTTTCAATGATTCCGGGTATATTGATATTCTGGGGACAATCTTCAACGCAGTACCTGCAGGCGGTGCAAGGAATCGTCGGTATGCTCCTGAGGGCCTCGACAACCTTTTCTATCGTCTTGTGCTCCGCGTCCGTCAGCGGTTCGAAACTGCTCATATAGCCGGTATTGTCAAGGACCTGCTCTGCGTTGCTCATTCCGCTGAGTACTGTGATCACTCCCTCAAGGGAAGCGCAGTAGCGGATAGCCCAGGAGGGGACCGACGCGTCGGGATCAGCTGCTTTGAATATCTCCCTGATTTCCGGTGACATCGAAGCAAGTGAGCCGCCCTTGACCGGTTCCATGATGACTATGGGCTTGTTGTGTTTTCTTGCCACTTCATAGCACCTGCGGGACTGGACCTTGTCGTCGTCCCAGTCGGCGTAGTTTATCTGGAGCTGCACGAATTCGCACTCCGGGTGCTTAGTAAGTATTTCATCCAGGCGCTCCGGCGAATCGTGGAACGAAAAACCGATATGCTTTGCACGGCCGTCGGCCTTGAGGCTCTTCATGTAATCCCATCCGCCGAGCTTTTCGGTAACATCGATGCGGTCGCCGCTGAGGTTATGAAGGAG
>JAAYMG010000265.1 GCA_012521525.1 Clostridiales bacterium
CATTTGGGATGACATTCCGGTGACCAATCCCAGCAGTAATACCATGACATATGACCTGTTCCATAGATTGACCGGATCCCCGTCAACTGTTCTTTTGATGTCGTGTTTCATGCACCGTTAACCTTTTCCTTTTGATTTTTTGCCTTAGTCGAAAAATGCATATCTGCGGTCGTATCTGTACAGAGCTTCCTGCCGGATCGAGACAGCATCATCGATCCCCGGTTTACAGCTGATCGATGAATATTTCCTCATAATCGTCCAATGAAACCGAGCCGTCGACCATATTGCTTCATCCAAATGAGGCAGTGCGGCAACGTAACATATGGGGTCATGCATTTGGCATCAGGCAATTCGGTTCCTTATAGAATATATAATGCGTTTGGGACGGACTAACAAGATTACTTTGCAACACTAGTTATAAATTTCAACATAACTGCTTTCATATTTCTTGATTTTGGAGCCAAACGACTTGACGCTGATTGCCGCTATATGCAGCATAAGAATGGGAAAAAGCCGATCCGGGTCGTGCCTCCTGCCGTTGGACGGAGTGGACAGAGCCGGATCTTAACCGTTCATAACACAGAACGGATCAATGATAGGCATTTCAACTCTCAGCAAACAGCTTGTTATACAAAATGCGGCTTTCTTCATACAAAGCCTTTCTGAAAACCGGATCCTGAAAATGTGACATCGTATATACGCTTTTTGGATATATACCGTACCTGGAAACTATCTCTTTTGCAGCCCGTACCTTCTCCGAATCAGGTGTATCATCAGAAAATACAGGCAGCCTTATCCCGAGTTTTATCCTGTCCCCGTAGTTTTTCAGCAGGCTGTCGATATCGTTCATTGGCTGGGGGCGCCACATGTCTATCCCGCACTCAACGATGCCGTCCATAAGCAGTTCGGTATGCCCGCAGCTATGCAGTTCAAATATCACGGATTTTTTGTGGCAGTACGAAGTCAGCCTGCGGATATACGGTGCGATCATTTCCCTGAAGACGTCCAGGGAGAAGAAGGGCGCCCTTTGGGATCCCCAGTCGTCGTGGAACAAAAAGCCGGTCATGTTGAAATATTCTACATAGTGATCGATGATATCTTCATATAAGTCGCAAAGTGCCGAGAAGAGATCCTTTACGGCGTCTTTCTGGGATTCGTCTATCAGAGCGACAGCGGCGTTTTCAAAATCCATGAAAGATATGAGGCGCTCAAAAAGGCCGGTGTATTGAGTTATCCATATCGGATCGTCCCTGGTTTCAAGCAGCTCGCGGTTCTCTTCCGCGCATTTCTTCCAGTCCCAGCCTGAAATGTCGGGAAACTTCAGTGCCTTCCTCCAGTCGTTTGCGTCATCAAAAAGCGGGTTTCCTGGTTTGACCATGGAGCCGCCCGCAAGGTCGCTATACTCCCACTCGACCCCGAACATGTCCCTCCCGCCTTTTTCATCGGAAGGATCCACCTCAACGACCGCACCTCTCGCAATGTTATCCGGTATGATCGAGGGGCTGAAGGTTATGTACTCGCCGTTAGGCATCCAATGAGGGATCTCATTCGAGATATAAACCCTGAGGTTTTCCATGGGGGTGACAGGCGTGTTCAGTTTTTCGCTCCTGTTGCCCTGCGGAGTGGTCTGAGGGTAATAGCCGATCACATCCAGCTCTGCTTTTGAATAAGGGATCCTTTTCATGATCATTTTCCTCCTGACGGTCAAAAACATTTATATTAGGTAAGTTGTCCATTGCTCTCATTTTATCCCTGTATTGCGTCGGAGTAAGGCCATGTTTTCGCTTGAACAGCTGCTGGAAATATCCCACATTATATTTGTAACCGCAGGCTCTCGCTATGCTGCTGACAAGCATATCGGTATTGATAAGTTTATCGCGCGCCATAGCCATCCTGACATCCTGTATATACTCGGTTAGTTTTGTTGAAGTGAGCTTCCTGTATGAGCTGCTCAGGTAATTTGGGGAAACGCCGATTTTGTCCGCTATATATGCGACATTCAGTTCCGGATCGCTGTAGTTGCACTGGACTATCTTATTCACTTGAGTAACCAGATCGCAGTTCCTTTCCGATTTGTGCAAGCGTATTTTCTCACATAGCCTCTGATGGCATTCGATAACCCAGGATTTCATTTCCTCCGGGCTCGACAGTTTTCCGATCGTTTTTTCGTCGTTCAGCATTTCGGTGATTTCGAAACTGACCTGATCCGGGTAGGATGAGCAGATCATGGGCAATGTGGTCATCGTCATAACGCTCCAGGCCAGCCGCATTTCCGCGGTATTCCTGACGTCAAATATCTCTTCGCAGAGCCTGTCGGCATTCCCGAAATCTTCGGCCTGCATGGCAAGCGAGTATCTGTTTATTTTTTGAAACACTTTCCTGTACAGTTCGGTGTAATCATCCATCCTGAATCGATCTACATCTATTATGGTGCCGGGGGAAAAGAACGGCCTGTTTGCCGCTGCCTTCTCCGTTTTTTCTACCAGCAGATATAAGTCATGAATATCGACCGTCCTGGTGCTGTATAATATTACGACTTTTATCCCCAGTGCTTCCGGAAGTGTTGAGGTGATGCTGTCAATGGCATTGCTTATTATGTCGTCCAGTCGTTCTTCGGCATTGCCGTACGGAGACGCGATTATATAATATGATCCGTTTGCTATCCGGTTTACCACCATGCATTTGGAATCGGCAGACATTATATCCTCAATAATGTTTCCAGCTCTTAAAATCAGCTCCTCATACTCCCTGTTGGTTTTTTCCGATATGAGCCCTAAATAGTTGTGTATCAGTACTTCCATCAAAAATGCCCGGTCGCCGGCTTCGAACGGCAGACTTATGCTCCTTACCATCTCTTTGCGCTTTTCTTCGGGATATATCCTCCCATGTGTCATCACGCTTCGAAGCACCTGCATCATTTGGGCCTTATCGTCTCCCGCAAGTTCTCTTTCGATTTTATTGGTCCTCAAAACCAGCTCGGTTATAGGTTTCCTGGCGAGCTGATTGAGAAACATGCACATGAGCGAGACGATTATGATCGCCAGCAGGAAGATCGCGATCGCCGTTATCCTTCCGGGCAGTAAAACCTTCGCGATATAAGACGAGGGGACAAGGCTGAGCAGCCTGTTCCCGAATATGTCTGCTTCCGTACTGGCTATGTAGTAGCGATACCTTTTTCCGTTGTCATACTTCACAAAGTCATGTTTTGCTTCAAGCTCCAACATGTCGATACCATAGTCGGACAGAAGCGAGTATTGGGCGAATTCTTCGTTTTCTGTCAATATCATCCCGTTCTTATCAACGATTACGGTGACATTGTCGCAGTCAAGGCCTGACTCGATGATATTGTATAAAAATGAGGTCCTCATGTTCACGACTATGGCGGTGAGCGGTCCGTTCCGATCTAAATACCCGTTATGGCCGAAACCGGATATCAGCTCTGTCTGGTGATCGGTTTCTTGATTATAAACTTTTCTGATACTTATCTTGCGGACCGGCAGCTGCCCGGCTTGCAGCTCTGCAAAAACCGCGTTGTCATAGAAGCCGGCATTTTTGAGCAGCTTTAGCGAGCTTTTGCCGATATACATGAAATAGTCGAGCCTGCTGCTGGTTATGTAGATAGAATGGATCGCAGGAGACATGTTTATGGCGGCATTGGCTGTGGCTGCGATCTTCTCTTTCTGATGTTCGGACAACTCCGGGTACTTGAAAAAGAGCTCGATATCACTGTTTATCCTTAGGCTGGAAGCTATGCTGACCATGTCTTCAAGATAAACATTGATACTGTATTGCATTTTTTGGAGTTCATTATAAAATTGATTATATAGCCTTTTTTGATTGTTTTTTTCTGCATAGGCCAGCGACAAGGACCCGGCCACAAATGAAAGCAAATACAATGCGATCAGTGTCGGGATCATCAATCGGCGTGCGATATACGCCTCCATATGTCTTTTTGCGGCTTTTGCAAACATACCGACTCCATAAGCATATATTATTACTTATTTTGATTATAACTTTATGGAATAGTAAGTTCAATGGAATTTGGATCGAACCGTGTTTTTATTGTAGTTTTTTATACTATGGATAGATTATTGATCTAAATTTCAGTCCTGGAATCTGGTATATTATAGAAGACATATGATCATATACGAAAGGGGAATTCTTTATGGGGATACTGCGGTTCAACTATAGAAGCCAGGCGATCGGAGGGTATGTCAATATTACCATAGTCTATCCGACCGACTACCTGAGCTACTATGATATGACAAAGGAACTCCGCCATCACGTTTTTCCGGGACAAAAGCCGTTGCCGAAATATGTTCCCGGGATGAAATTCCAGACAGTATATCTCATACATGGCGGCGGAGATGACGACAGCCTTACATATCGTTACACAAATGCGGAGTATTTTGCGCAGCGCAACAATGTGATGCTTGTAACACCTTCTATTGTGAACAGTTTTGGTGTCAATACGAATTATGGGGTGGAGTATTCTACCTTTTTGACAGAAGAACTCCCTGTTGTAGTCCAGACGCTGTTCGCGTCGTCTCCAAAGCGCGAGGACAATTTCATCGTCGGATATGCCATGGGAGGCAACGTGGCCTTGGGCACAGCCATCATGCGGCCTGACCTTTACAACACCTGTATCGATATTTCAGGCGGGATCGGGTTGACTGTCAACACGGAGAAATTGAAGGAAGAACTTGACAGCGATCATTTCAAGCGTTTCCCGCTCTATGGAGCCACGTTCGGAAAATCTGATGAGATCGACGGATCGAGACATGATATCAGGGCTATTGCGAAGAGCAACAAGGAAAAAGGCGTCCGGCTGCCGAAGTTTTATCTGATCGCAGGCAGCAAAGAAGGTTTCATAGGAGATAGAGTAAAAGCGGACGCGGATACTCTGAAGGAAATGGGATACGACGTAACTTACATATGCGCAGAGGGGTACAGGCACGACTTTGAGATGTGGAACGATTATATAAGGATAGCCCTGGATGAGATCCTCCCGCTGAAGCGTGAGCCCATATATCCTGATTCGAACATATAGATTTACAATTGATTCTGCCGCTAAATCAGGGGTACAGTTAAGCGGGCAGTGATAAACTAAGCATATAGAACCGGTCAATAATCATATTTGTGCGGAGAGTCTGACACTTGATAGTGACTGACTCTCCGAGTTTCTTGGGAATGGCTTAAGGTGTGTCCATTATAGCATCAAGAAATGCCGCCCCGGCATGCTAAAGCGGGCAATAGAGGGTTCATTACAGCGGATTGGAGTAAGACACGATCATACAAGCGTAGTTTTTTATATTCCACTGTAGATATGTCTGGTTGTAACTCAAATCATATAGCCATATGATAAAAGTACAGGATCAGTTTCCTGCCATGGGAAAGACAAATTCAAACAAGTCTGGCTATAAAGGAGGATAAATAACATGAAAAATCTACGTATCGTTTCACTGCTGCTCGCCGCATTTCTGCTTTTTGCGTTACTGGCCGCATGCAAACAGGAATCGGACTCGGAGGTGGCTCCCACTGCTTCTCCCGTAAGCGATGAACCTGCACCTTCTCAAACATCTGATGTTTCGGCTGGACCTGACGAAGAGCAAAAGAGCGCTTTTACTTATCCGCTGGATAATGACGAGCTGACTTATTGGTATCCGTTATATCCTGAAATATTGGCCCATATCAGCGACTGGAACGAAAAAAACTATGTCTGGACCGCGGGAGAGAAATATACCGGAATACATATAAACTGGATAACGCCGAATTTGCAGCAGATAAATGAAATGTTCAACATAATGATCGTCAGTGAAGACCTCCCGGACATGATATTGTACGCAGATACCTATGCGGGAGGAGGAGAGGCTGCGGTAAAAGACGGTGTTTATGTACGCCTTAATGAGTACCTGGAAGAAAATACTCCTGCATACAACGCATGGCTTGCTTCGTATGAAAGATATTATAAGGACAGCCGTACGGACAGCGGACTCGTGTATGCCATATATGGGCTTGTCGATACCGAGCGCAAGGCCGGAGGCGGGCTTATCTGGCGTGAAGACCTGGCGGCAAAAATAGGCTGGACCGAGATCCCGAAAACGATCGCAGAATTTGACCGGTTCCTCCATGATTACAAGGATGCTACCGGCCAGACCGGTTTCTTCAGTCCTCCGCAGTATGGTTTTGTAACTGATGGTACATATGGTATCCTTCCGCCGTCATTCGGAGCCGCTACCAGGATGGTGAATGTCGACGGGAAAGTCCACTATGGACCTGCAATGCCCGGTTTCAAAGACTATGTCATCAAAATGAAAGAATGGTATGACAATGGATTCATCAATCCGGACTTTGTATCCACGCCTTATTTCATGACCTGGACAGACGTTGCTATCGGCAAGTTCGTAGTTGCTCACGGAGTACCGGGCCTCGTCGGCAATGAATGGGGACGCAATTACTCAGACGATCCCGACCTGTATATTGCAGCCATCACCCCGCTTAGCGGTGATAATGGCGTAGAACCAAAGTGCGGTACGTATATGTCGACGCACGTCGGGTCTCCCACAGCCATTTCCACCAGCTGCAAAAAGATCGAGACCGCACTCCGCTGGCTCGACTTCTGGTATACGGATGAGGGAGCAATGCTTAAGTGCTACGGCGTTGAAGGTGAGACCTTCAATTATGTGAACGGTGAACCCGTTTGGACCGATCTTATTTCAGCAAATATAGAGGTTCCTGTTGCCCAGGCCGCAGGCGGTGTGTTTATCAATACGTTCACCGGCCCCGGATACCAGTACTGCATATATGACAACGAAGATGTCGCGTTGGCATGCAATGTATGGGCAGACTTCGATCCCGCATGGAACATGCCGCCCATATCGCTGACTGCCGACGAAAGCAGCGAGTATGTAAATATCATGGCCGATATAGAGACATTCTGCGCGGAAACCATCGCAAACTACATTACCGGGGCACGTTCGCTGGATGATTATGAAAGCTACTTCCTGGCCCAGCTGGAAGCCATGAACTTGTCCAGGGCCATAGAGATCCAGCAGGCGGCGCTTGACCGATACATTAAACGCTGATATGCTGTTTTCAGCACGTAATCAGCTTTGCAGAACAGGGGGATCGTGATGCGATTCAATGAAGGGGTTTTTGATGCCCATGTGCATACTCACGGAGGCTGCGGTGTAGATAATTATCTCAGAAACGGGTTGGACAATCTCACCGCGTCCGGCCTTGACGGAATGAACCTTCTTTGTGTGCGCCATGGGAAATCGGTATGTATTACGGATGCCGAGGCATTATTGCTGAAAGCATTATATCCGGGTAGATTCACCGTCTACAGCGACGGTACCTATGATATTCCCGAGTTCGGAACTACCGGTGAGGACTTCAAAAACCAGATTCAGGACTTCATTGACGCCGGGGCGGACGGTCTGAAAATGGGGGACGGGGAGCTTGGTCCCGGAGTGCCGCTGGATGATCCGCGGGTGGACCCGATGTTCGACCTCATTGAAAAGACAGGGTTTCCGGTGATATACCATGTCGGCTCTGCCGTATATATGCCGCCCAGACGCAGGTTTCAGAAGAACAAGGAAGGGATCCTTGCCAGGTTCCTTGGATATGATCCGGCCAGGGATGAAGATCTGCCGGAAAATGCCGGGGTGCACAGGACGAGGGAACAACTTGAGGAGCAAAGGGCTCAGATAGAAAATTTACTCAAAAAGCATCCAAAGGCGCGCATAACTTTCCCGCATATGTACTTCATGTCTGATGATCTGGATCGCCTGGCGGATTTTCTGGACCGCCATCCTTACGTGAATGTGGATTTAACCCCCTGCCCAGAGATCTATTACCACCTTTCGAAAAATCCGAACAGAAGCCGGGAGTTTTTTGAAGAGTACCAGGACAGGCTGATATTCGGAACGGACAATACCCTGGAAATGTCTCCGATCGAGGGAATCACGAACATCCGCCGTTTCCTTGAAAGCGACGAAACGTTTTTTGCCCCGCAATACGGCTTTGATATAACCGGGATCGCTCCGCTCCCGCCCGAGGTGCTGAGAAAAATATACCGTGAAAACTTCCTTCGCATCTGCGACCCCAAACCGTTTTCGCCAAAGAAGGCCGCAGAATACTGCGATAAGCTGTACGAAACGGTCAGGCACTTTGAGGAACTGTCTGAAGCCAACAAGGAAGAGCTCCTTGAAGTTGCGCGCAGACTGAGACAAATGTAAAAAAATTATCAGATGAAATATGCCGCCCCTCATTCAGGGGGCGGCATATATTATGGCTGTTCATATAACGTTACCTTGCTGCCTGCTTATCCAGGATATCCGCAAACTTGCGCATCACATCAGGGATATCGATCCCCTGCGGGCACATCTGCATGCAGTTTCCGCAGGAAATGCATGCGGACGGCAGCTCGTTTTCAGTCATGGCACTCAACACAAAGCTCATTGTAAAAGACGGGGAATTGGAGGCCTCGTTGTACATTGAAATAAGTTTTGGGATATCCAGCTCCTGCGGGCAGTCGTCGCAGCAATATCTGCATGCAGTACATGGGACCAGGTCTGCCATCGTATGTACGACGTCCATCAGCAAAGCCTTTTCTTCCTCGGTGGCAGGATCGTTTTTGGAGAATAGCGCTATGTTGTCTATAAGCTGGTCCATGTTGCTCATGCCTGACAGTACGACCTGCATGTTTGGCAATGACTGCAGGAAACGGAAAGCCCAGTGGACGATGGGATCGTTGGGACGGGCTTTTTTGAGCATCACTTCGGCGGTCGGATCGAGGGAAACCAGGGAGCCGCCGCGGCAGGATTCCATTGCAAGGACAGGCAAGCCGTGTTTCGTGATCACCTCATATTTTGATTTCGCGTCCTGCAGTACCCAGTCCAGATAGTTTATCTGGATCATAACGAATTCGAAGCAGTCATAAGTGTTGAGGAACTTGTCTATAGTTTCGGCACGCCCGTGCGATGAAAATCCCAGGTGTTTGATACGCCCGGCCTTTTTCTGCTCGAGCAGGTAATCTATAACGCCCAGTTCTTCATTGGTGTAAAAATCCAGCGAAGACTCGCAAACATTATGTAAAAGGTAGAAGTCGAAGTAATCCACGCCGCATTTTTCAAGCTGTTCTTCGAATATCTGCCTGGGGCTTTCGACCTTGCTGCCTACCATATCCCCCATGAAATCAAGTTTCCCGTCTTTATAAGTCATCATATGGCCGGGCATCTTTGAGGCAAGATACCAGGTATCCCTTGGGAACTGCTTAAGGACTTTCCCTACCAGTCGCTCGGACTCGCCGCCGTGATATCCATATGCCGTGTCGAAATAGTTTATCCCGTTAAGGTATGCATACTCGATCATTTCAGTGGCCTTTTTCTCATCGATTGGTGCACCCCGATCCTCGCTGACAGTCGGAAGACGCATGCATCCCAGGCCTAAAGTAGAAATCTTCTTGTCCTTGAACTGCTTATAATTCATATTTTCTCCTCCTGTAACCTTCTGACGGATATATTTATTACATTTTACACCCTCGAGTCTACTCTAAGTCAATAGGTTATTATTGAGTATGTTGTAAAATGAAAAAGTAAGTTCCTGTTTGCAAGGGGAAAGTCCTGGAAGAGATATTGATCATGCACGCAAACTGATACGATCAGCAGGAAATCGGCGGTCAGATAACAAAAAAGAGGATCCAAACCTATGAGCAGGGGCTCAAATAACCAGGCGGTGATAAACTTGGCATCATATAGTACAAGTGGATCACTCAGGATAGTTCAAAGGAAGAAATGCATCTTTATTGACATGATGTTATCCAAAATGCTGGACAATTTTGTAAAAATAAAATATCATCAATATTAAGGTGGGGTTATAGAGTATTTATAATAAAAACACTTTATGATTAATAAAAAGGGGGATAACGATGGTCAATCTGATTCCTGCTATCAATGGTGAGTATCTTGCCCGCGAAGGTACTTTTGTTCTGCCAAACCTGGTTACCGTAAGTGCAAAGTACCCTGCATCAAACAAGGTCTTTGCACAGAGGCTGGCGAGATTGGGCAGATTCGATCTGAAAGTAGACCCGCAGCCGTTGATAATGCCGGTCGATGAACAGCTTGGAGATGAAGGTTATCGCCTGGACATCACTTCCGACAGAGTTGTCATATATTCGTCCGGGGAACGCGGATACTTCTATGGGCTGGTGACTTTGTTCCAACTGCTTGCAAAAGGGAACGGAAGGACCGGGTGCTGCACCATTTCAGATGCACCGAGGTTTCCCAGGCGGGGCTTCATGCTTGACGTATGCCGCCACTTCTTCTCGGTGGAGCAGGTAAAGAAAGTAATTGAGCAGTGTTCGCTGCTGAAGCTCAACTATTTCCATTGGCATTTGAGCGAAGACCAGGGATTCAGGATCGAAAGCAGAAAATTCCCCGGGCTGAATGAGATCGGCTCATATAGAAAACTCTCCGCG
>JAAYMG010000266.1 GCA_012521525.1 Clostridiales bacterium
ATTGTCAAGATACTAGTATATTATATTCATTTTGTCAATACTTCATTGCGATTATATATTCAGGTGTTCCATTTCCACATGACGATGCATGAAAAATGAAAATATCTAGATATGACATATATCGCTGTAAACTTTTTCATTCTCATAATCTTATAATCGTCGATAATAAAGGACAGGTTTACAGGGATACAAAAATGGAACAAAATACCATTTATTTACCGGAATTTTTGGTGTATGGTAAACCCTGAGATTACCTGTTATGAAATCGAATCAATGATTTACAAGGGGGAAAACTTATGCCCAAAATCACATTCATGGGGGCAGGGAGCACCGTATTCGCAAAGAATGTTATAGGAGACTGTATATTGACCCCCGCGCTGAGGGACTCTGAAATCGCCTTGTATGATATCGATCCGCAGAGGCTGGCAGAGTCGGAAAACATGCTGAAAAACATAAACAAGAATAACGGAAGCCATGCGAATATAATCGCTTACACCGACAGGAAAAAGGCACTTGCAGGTGCGGATTATGTCATCAACGCGATCCAGGTCGGGGGCTATGAGCCCTGTACGGTCACCGACTTTGAAGTTCCCAAGAAATACGGGCTGAGACAGACTATCGGTGATACGATCGGGATCGGCGGGATCTTCAGGGCGCTGAGGACGATCCCGGTGCTTTTCGATTTTGCAAGGGATATCGAAGAGGTCTGTCCGGACGCATGGTTCCTGAACTATACAAATCCTATGGCAATACTCACAGGAGCGATGCTTAGATATACGGGCGTTAAGACAGTAGGGCTGTGTCACAGCGTGCAGGCTTGCGTTCCGACTCTTTTGAAGGCTGTAGGTATGGAAGAGGACATACAGGACGTGCAATGGAAGATCGCCGGGATAAACCACATGGCATGGCTGCTCGAAATAACGAAAGACGGCAAGGACCTTTACCCTGAAATAAAGAGGCGCTCGAAAGAGAAGGGCGCACCGGAATGGGACAGGGTAAGGCACGAGATAATGCACACTTTCGGTTATTATGTGACCGAATCAAGCGAGCATAATGCAGAGTATATGCCGTATTTCATCAAGTCCAGATATCCCGAACTCATCGAGAGATATAATATTCCGCTTGATGAGTATCCGAGGCGCTGTGTACGGCAAATAGAGGAGTGGAAGCGCATAAGGGACAGCCTTGTAAACAACGAAGACCTGACTCATGGACGTACGGGAGAATATGCGTCTTACATAATGGAAGCAATAGAGACCGGTAAGTTATATAAGATAGGCGGAAACGTTCTGAATAATGGTTTGATAACGAATCTCCCGGGTGAGGCCTGCGTTGAGGTTCCCTGCCTTGTTGACAGGAGCGGAGTCCAGCCTTGTTATGCAGGCGCGTTGCCGACGCAGCTTGCGTCACTAAACATGACGAATATCAATGTCCACCTGCTTACGATCGAAGCTGCGGTAACATTGAAGAAAGAATACATATATTATGCGGCGATGCTTGACCCGCACACATCTGCAGAACTTACGATCGATGAAATCAAGGCATTGTGTGATGATCTCATTGAAGCGCACGGGTCATGGCTGCCGAAATTCAGATAAAACAGGGTTTTGCGGCGGTCGTTGTCATGAAGTTTGTTCGGCAAAAAGGAGCGCTGCTAAGAAGTTCATTTTCAAAAGTATATAGATGAAGTGTGATCATGGCAAGAAAGAGGATCATATCGGTTCTTGTTTTATTGATCTTTACTTTGTATCTGTATGCCTGTTCAAATGATACTGCTCCCGGTGACGAATGGAATATCCCATAAGCAGTCGTACATAAGCAGCCGTAATGAAGTTCGAAAAGGCTCCGTGAAAGAAAGTATCATTTGACGAA
>JAAYMG010000267.1 GCA_012521525.1 Clostridiales bacterium
CACGCGGAAAGTTCTTCACCGCCAAAGTGTTGTCCTGCCTGGTAGTGGCCTTAACGGTACTGGGCAGCTCACTGTTGATAGTGTTTGTCATAATGTCCGTTCTGAACGGGACCGGAAGCGCTAAATACCCGATAGCTTTTGACCCGAACGCATTCTCTTCGTTTGCGGTAACTCAAAAAAGCGAGATACTGGTTTACCTGGGCGCAAGCAGGTTCCTGTTATATGCCTTTATACTGTTCGCGCTATATATCGTGTTCCTTACAACGTTTGCATGTCTGTCATCGGTTCTGTCCCAGGAAAGCCTTAACGCCATGACCGCATCGATAAGTGTGACTTTCGCGGCTGCAGTCCTGCAGTCTCCGATCAGCCGGATGACGTACTTCTCGCTTTTCTGGCCCTTTTCATACGGAAATGCGGTGACCGTGATGGCCGGGGATGCCGCCGGATCGATGCTGGCAGGCTTTATAGTCCTTATCTCGGTCAGCGTCCTGCTGGTATCCATAAGCCGCATCATCTTTATCAAGAAAGACATAATCTGCTGATTCGGAGGTCATCATGGGACAGTTAATCCTGTTTGAAATAAAGAAATCTATCAAGAGCAGAAAAAACCGGATCGTCCTGGTCATATATCTGATACTTATCGCCTCCCTGATTTTTACCAAAATAGACCAGGGTGCCTCAAAAAGAGCCGAGACCGTCAAAAACCTGGTGTTTTTGCAGGACTACTACATGCTTGACAACGCGACCTACGGAAACCGGGCGGACCTGTATGACTCTCCTCTGTTCAGGGCTTATGCCGACAACGCTGCCGTCCGTGCAGAATATTACGGCAAAAAGGCGCAGGCTTTACTGAACCGGGATCTGCAGGCCGAACTGGAGGCCGATATCGAGCACTACACCAATGAACTTAACTTCTATACGAACACTATAAGGGGGATCATCGAACGGGGTGAACTCCTCAAGGGGCTTCCGACTCGATTCCTTGACTACCCGTTCCGTCTCCTGAACTCTTACGACGCCAGACTAAATATAATAGAATACTATGAGTTGCAGCTTGACTTCCTGACTTCGCTGCGTGATAAAGGGATCAAACCGATGTCCCACTATGATCTGACGGGATTTGCGTTCCTTTACACGGCTTTCAATGAGCTCCTTCCCCCTATTTCCCTTCTCATAGCCCTTCTGGTATTGTCCGACATAGTTTCGGGCGAATCCGATTCAGGAAGCTTCAAGTTCCTTCTCCTTCAACCGTTGCCGAGGTGGAAAGTGATACTGGCAAAGGCTGCATCTGCATTCATAATCACACTGATGTGGCTGCTTATCCCGATACTGGTCGCATTCCTGTTCGTAGGATTGATGAACGGATTCGGGGATCCTGCTTACCCCGTCCTGTACCTCAATGACACTTTCACTTCCCTTTCCGCTCCCGGCGCTGCACCAAACTATGACAGCACTTATCTGGCAAGGGACTTTTACAGATTTTTGAGCTGGGAAAGGGATACGGCGTATGCGGCCGTAGAATACAGGCACGGCAATTTCTATCTGGGATTCAGCAAATATGCGTCGGAAAACGGATATTTCCTGGTTTTCGCCCTGCCGAACAAAGAACTGACACTGGTCCCGATCGGTATTTTTGTGCTGAGATGCCTTATCCCAATAATCCTGTATGCGATATTTGCAGCGGCGCTGGCCGTATTCGTATCGACACTGGCACAGAAAGGCATCATTTCCATAGTGCTCGGTACCCTATTGGGCATGCTTTTCACCATATTTACCATTCAGCCGGAAGGTATCGACATTGTGACTGCACTTCTTCCGATTACATATAAGAACCCGGTAGTGCTGTTGTCGGGACTGGGCGGCTCCACGGCGCTCCTGGGAATGATCGTGCTGGCGGTTTGCTCAATACTGCTGCTGGTCATTAGCGGGATCATGTTTAAAAAGCGTGATATCATTTGCTAGTTCCGGCATACAATATAGCACAACCTGATCATAGTTAACTTGCATAATGTGCTAACATGCTAAAGCATTAATGATTTTATACTTTTCACTATTGACAGCACATTGCCTGCTATGTTAGAATTACGACCAATATAACAAATTTCACCCATAAACCAAATGCGTTGATCGGGACGAGTAGAAGCGGTTTGCATTTCAGAGAGTCGCCGGGTGGTGCAAGGCGATATGTGTCCGTTTTGAAAATCACCCGTGAGCAGTTGACCGAAAGCAGAATAATACCAAATACGTTGAACGGGCTAAGTAATTCCTTAGGATATCAGAGAACCGCCGGATGGTGCGAGGCGGCTATCCGAAAGAATGAACCTCCCCCGGGAGTAGTTGGCTGAAAGATGTAATTTCGATCGGTCGAGTAGGTCAAACCGGATACCCACCGTTACAGGGGTCGCGCATTAAAACGGCTATGCCGGGAGATGCGTCAGAGGTGGTCGAACGATCGTACCCAAAAGTACGATAGATCGGCAACAAGAGTGGTACCGCAGAGGATCAAACCTTTGTCTCTTGGCGAGACAAAGGTTTTTTTGTTAACTATTCGCACTAAAATCGTACAGGAGGTTCTTCAACATGTTGCTGACAGGTGCAGAGATCCTGATCGAAACGCTCATCGAGCAGGGCGTCGACACTATTTTCGGTTATCCGGGCGGGGCAGTACTCAATATCTATGACGTACTGTACGACAAGCGCGATCGGATCACCCATATTCTCACCGCACATGAACAGGGAGCCGCACATGCGGCGGACGGTTATGCGAGGGCGACCGGAAAAACCGGAGTCGTAATGGCCACTTCCGGCCCCGGTGCAACCAACCTCGTTACAGGAATCGCTACCGCTTATATGGACTCCGTACCGATGGTTGCAATTACGGGAAACGTCGCAACAGAACTCATAGGAAGGGACAGCTTCCAGGAGGTCTTTATTACGGGGATAACCATGCCCATAACAAAGCACAACTTTTTTGTCAACGACGTCGAAAAACTTGCGGATACGGTGCGTAAAGCGTTCTACATTGCAAACAAAGGCAGGCCGGGACCCGTCCTGATCGATATCCCCAAAGACGTCACTGCCCAAAAATGCGAATTCACGCCGGGAAACAGGTTCCGGGTCGAACTTCCCAACAGATATACGGAAGAAAGCCTTGCCCTCGCGGCAAAGTACATCAATCAGAGCCACAGGCCGCTTATCTACATCGGCGGTGGTGTCATATCTTCAGGAGCATCGGCTCTTGTCAGAGAACTGGCTGAGAAAACCGATACCCCGGTATGCTGTTCCATGATGGGTCTGGGTGCTATGCCCTATGACCATCCCAATAACCTGGGCATGATAGGAATGCATGGTAAAGTGGCCGCATCCATGGCGGCAAAATCCTGCGATCTTCTCATCGCCATAGGAGCCCGTTTTTCCGATCGTGTGGCCACCAAGGCAGGCAGCTTTGCCCCGGACGCAATGTGCATCCATATCGACATCGACCCTGCTGAAATAGGCAAGAACAAAGCTGTTGATCTGGATATCGTGGGCAACACATATGATGTCCTTACGCAGCTGATCCCGATGACTGAGAAGGCGGAAAGAAAAGCCTGGATCGATACGGTCAACGAATGGAAAAGCAAATTCGACTGCAAACCGAGAAGCAGCGGCAGCGGAAATCATGTAAAACCGTGGAATCTGATTGAAAAAGTTTATATGCGCGCAGGCGGAAATGAAATCATCGTAACGGATGTCGGTCAACACCAGATGTGGGTCGCACAGTGTTACCCCTTTTCCGCACCCAGGTCCCTTCTGACCTCAGGCGGTCTTGGGACGATGGGCTACGGCCTCGGTGCGGCGATCGGCGCAAAAATCGCAAGACCAGACAAACGGGTGATCCTGTTTGTCGGCGACGGCGGATTCCACATGAATATGAACGAGCTTTGTACGCTTGTCAGCTACAACATACCGGTAACGGTGTTTGTTATGAACAATTCGGTTTTGGGCATGGTTCGCCAGTGGCAGTCATTCTTCTACAACAAGCGATATTCATGCACGACCCTCAACCGGAAAACAGACTATGTCAGGCTTGCCGAGGCGTTCGGCGCAAAAGGCTTCCGCATATCGTCAGATGACGACATCGACACGGTCCTCGACCAGGTGTTTTCGTACGACGGACCCTGTGTAGTTGACTGCATAATAGACCGCGACGAAAAGGTCATTCCGATGATCCCGTCAGGCAAGACGGTCGACGATATCATTATCGAGTGATTTACCCGGTTTCAAAGGGAGGTTTGCAAGATGCAAGAACAATTTGTCCTGTCAGTCATAGTTGAAAACCACGCAGGTGTCCTGGCAAGGGTATCAAGCCTCTTTAGCAGGCGCGGTTTCAACATCGATTCTCTTACCGTAAGTGCTACCGATAACCCTGAGAACTCGCGAATAACCATCGTCGTCAAAGGTGACACATATATTTTGGACCAGATCACAAAGCAGCTCATGAAGCTCGAAGAGGTCGAAAAGGTGGAGCGCCTTTTACCGGAAAATTCACTGTTCCGCGAACTGCTGCTGCTGAAAATACACGCTCCGGTAGAGTCCCGTTCATATATAAAGGAAGCGGTTGAAATCTACAGGGCGAAGATACTCGACATGTCACCCGTCACCATGATCATCGAGCTTACCGGCCAGCAGAGCAAGATCGATGCTTTTCTCGAAATCATGAAGCCCTTTGGCATCATCGAAATGTGCAGGACCGGGATCACGGCTATGGCGAGAGGCATGTCCACGATATATGATCCAAGTACCATCACTGACTGAATAATTTTTCACTGAGTTGCATACCTGAATTCGATCAAAAAGTTTACGAAAGGATGGACAGACACATGAAAATGTATTACGACAGCGACTGCAACATCTCTTTACTGACCGGAAAGACGGTTGCCGTGATCGGTTACGGCAGCCAGGGCCATGCCCACGCACAAAACCTGAAGGACAGCGGCATAAACACCGTCGTCGGTCTGAAATCATCATCACCGAGAGTTGAAACAGCGAAAAAGGACGGGTTCGAGGTCCTAGAAACATCCCAGGCTGCTGCTCGTGCGGATATTATCATGATGCTTGTCCCCGACCAGGTCCAGCCTGAGGTCTATGAAGAATGTATCCGTCCGCATCTTTCCGAAGGAAAGGTCCTGATGTTCGCGCATGGGTTTGCGATCCATTTCAACCAGATCGTGCCCCCTGCCGATGTAGACGTGATAATGGTCGCTCCGAAGGGTCCCGGACACACTGTCCGCTCCCAATACGTGGAGGGCAAGGGTGTCCCCTCGCTGATAGCGGTCCATCAGGACGCCTCGGGCAAAGCCAGGGATTACGCGCTGGCCTATGCCTCAGCGATCGGAGCCGGAAGAGCGGGTATCCTGGAGACCACTTTCCGCGAGGAGACCGAAACAGACCTTTTCGGCGAGCAGGC
>JAAYMG010000268.1 GCA_012521525.1 Clostridiales bacterium
ACGAAGATGTACGACTAGTAGCTTATGATTACCGGTCGTACATCTTTTTATTATATTTGTACAGCCCGTTATTATAATTTTACAGCCCGGTCGACCGAAAAGAAATACAGGTACTTTTCTTTCACACGCTTTCCCGTGATCCTCTCAAGAGCACGGCTGTAAAGCTCGATCTGGGAGCGATATGACAATGCTCTTTGCTGAATGGTTTTATCGCTGATGCGGTCTGTTTTGAAGTCCACTACAACGATCCCGTCGTTCTCTTCGAAAAACAGGTCGCATACGCCCTGCACCAGTATCTTTTCTTCTCTGTGTACTGCAGGAAAATAGTTCCCGCAATCATCGAGAAGCGAAAACTTGAACTCTCTGCGGACCGATTTTGCGGACATTTTCCTCCTTCCCAGCTCGGACTTCATGAAGTTCAGGATCTTGCCGGGATCGACTGCACCGGCCTGCTGCCCGGTCAGGATCTTTTTTTCTCTTAAACGCTCGATCTCTTTTTCGATCGACTGCAGGTCATTGCAGCCCAGGAGATCGATGAACTGGATGGCCAAATGAAGCGCGGTTCCGCGTTCTGTGGGCGTAAGGCCTGCCGCGCCGCTTATGAACCTGGGTCTGCGCAGGTACAAAGTCGCATCAGCGCCGGAGGTCTCATCCGTTCCTTCAGAATGGAAGAGCGTTTTTTCTGCCGATCCGAGCAATTCAGCCTGTTCACTCAGTTCAGATTCGTATGCCTTACCCTTAAGCTGCGTAGCCGTGATCTTGGACGGGATCTGTGACAGTTCACCAAATGGGTATCTATATCCAAGCCATCCCTCGATCGCTGCGCTCAATGTTTCGACTTCGATATCATGCGGGTCCGTGGCAGTACTTTCGGTGCCCGCCTGTACAGGCTGATCAGGCTGAACCGATTCCGGATCGGGCATTTCGGCTTGTTCTTCGTTGCTTCCGGAGTATATTACGTTTATGCACCATTCTCCGGGTCCGTCACAGGAAAAGTCGGTCATTTCCGCTATTTCCCGAAGCTGCCTGCCTGACGGATGGAACGCCAATACCGGGAGCAGCCATTTATAGGGACTGTCGGCGGCAAGCAGTCTCTCGGGATTGTCCAACTCCGAATTCTCAAGTATCGAGGCTATCTTCCTGTTCACATCCGGCAAAGCACATGTCATTATGAGCTTGTCCTTTGCCCGTGTCATCGCCACGTATAAAATGCGCATTTCTTCCGCAAGGGATTCCTCACGGATTTTTCCGGATACGGCAGTATATACCATTGTAGGATACTGGTAGAGCCGCTCTCTGTCAAGTATCCTCAGCCCTACTCCCGCTTTCGGATGGACAAGGACTGGCTTCCTTGTATCGTCAAGGTTGAACTTGCCGGACAGGTCGCAAAGAAATACGACAGGGAACTCCATTCCTTTAGACTTGTGCACGGTCATTATGCTGACGGCACCCGGACGCGTCGAGTCATCCATGCTGAACGTGCCGTTTGACAATGTCTTTTCTATGTAGTTGATAAAGCCTGATATCCCTCTGCGGCCGTCTTTTTCATAAGAGACGGCATGCTCATATAAGCGCATCAGGTTCCTCCTCCTCGATGCGCCGTCAGCCATTGCGCTGTAGATACCCGGCAATCCCGTAATGTTGTATATATGCCTGATCAGTCTGTCCACCCCGTTGTCTCCGGAGAATATCCTCAGGGACCGCAGGCTCTCTATAAAATCCGCACACTTCATGTTTCCTTCGTTTGCGGCTCTTACTACTGCATCATACATGGCCCCGGAAGGCAGCTTCGATCTGATTTCAGACAGTTCATCAGGTGTGAAGCGGTAGGCGGGCGATGTCATGGCGCCTACAAGCGGGATATCCTGATATACGTTGTCTATCACGGCAAGGATCGAAAGCACCGCAAGTATCTCCGATGTCCTTCTTGTCCCGCCTTTTTCGCTAGACGACTCTATTCCTTTTGCGGCAAGAGCCCTTTCAAAATATTCGGCCTTTGAAGAGGCCGAGCGGAGCAGGATCGCAATATCCTCACATCTGACACTGCGCAATTGCCCTTTGTCTTCTATCATAAATCCGCGGTCCAGCATCTCGCGTATGCGAGTTGCCACATATTCGGCTTCAAACTCAGTTTTTCCGACACTCTCTTCTTCGTCGCTTTCCGGTTCGGGAACTTCCAGTATGCAGAACTCTGTTATGTACGGGTTTTCTCCGGATGGATACGAATTGCACTCCCTTCCGGCATACAGCATTTCCCTCTGCCCGTATTCAATTTGTGTGAAGCCTCCGATCATCAGGTGCGGGAATATGCTGTTCACGGCGTCTATAACTTCCGGTCTTGACCTGAAGTTCCTGGAGAGTATTACACGGGCAGGTTTGCCAGGTTCCATGTCTTCGGTAAAGTCATCGTATGTCGAATAATAATGCTGGAATATTTCCGGTTCGGCAAGCCTGAACCTGTAAATCGACTGCTTGATATCGCCTACCATAAAAAGATTGCTTTTCCCTCTGGTCAGTACATCTGCAAGCAGGTCCTGCAGCTCGTTGGTGTCCTGGAACTCGTCTATCAGGACTTCTCTATAACGCCCCGATATCAGCCTGGCGGTCTCGGAGGGAACTATTTCATTGCCGCTGCGAACGCATAAGAGCCTGATCACGGTGTGGGAAATATCGTTGAAATCCATGACACCGCGCGATGCTTTCAGCGCTTTATACGCGTCCTCAAATCTGCGTACGGCAAAAAACAGTCCGCGCAATGCGGGAGTCGTTTTTCGGATTTCCGAAAGATGGACTTCGCCCGGCTCGGAAAGGACTTCCCTGATGTATGACCAACCATTTTTCCAGCTTTCCCGCATTGACTTTATACGATCCCTGAATTTCGGGTCCGGGTAGTTGCGGGGTGCGGCAGCCAGGCTGCTCACAGGTACGGCAGCGGCTTTTACCGCTTCATCCCAGCCGTAAGCCGACCTTTCAAGGAAGTGCTCCGTTTGCCTGATATCACCAGAGATCACAGGGGAATACTTCCTCGAAAGTTCAGGTTCTTCCTCCAACAGGCTCAATGCTCTCTTCAAAATTGCCAAGCCGTTCTTTGCGGTCGTCCTGGCCCTTTCGAGGATGTACGCTCCCCAAACCGTATCCTCAAAACTTGCCGGCGGATTTTCATAGATACTTTGGATCTCATCCATCCATAAATCAGGAAACGGGTGGCTTTGGATCTTCTTATATGCGTCCAGAATTGCGGAAGACAACTGCCTGTCATCCCTTGCGGCAGATAATTGCTCTGCCAATGCGGCAAAGTCCGGCAGTTCCCCTATTTCCTCATATAGCGACTCGACCGTGTTTTCAAGTGCTTCCGAAGTCAATAGTTCTGCTTCTGCGCCTTCGATTATAGTTACAGTAGGGTTGACGTCGCATAGATGGCTGAACTCCCGAAGGACAGAGTAGCAAAAAGAGTCTATCGTTGTGATCTGGGCCCTTGGCAGCAGGGTCAACTGCCTGCGCAGGTTCCGGTCCGAAGGGCTTAGACGCAACCTCTCGGACAGCTCCCTTTCAAGCCTGTCCCGGAGCTCTCCTGCGGCAGCGTTCGTAAAAGTGATAATCAGGAAGTCATTGATATTGCAATCCTCACTGCCGGTCAGCCTGTCCATGATCCTCTCAATGATCACCCTTGTTTTTCCGGATCCTGCGGCTGCGGCTACGAGGGTGTTTCTGCCCCTGCTCTCAACGGCATTTTTCTGCTCAATCGTTAGACTGACTGCCATCTGCGTTTCCTCCTACCCTTTTCCAAAACTCATCCGGTTTCAAAGGATAAAGATACCTCATACGGTCTTTCCCGTTTGTCTTGTCAAACCTGCATGCGACATAGAAATCACAGTACATGCAGGCATCCGATCTGACGCCGCGATAATACGGGTCTGCCTGGACACTGCCCTCACGCAATGCCTTGCCCATCCGGCGCAGCAGCATGTCGATATGATCCTTGAGTCTGCCCAACTGCTCAAGGTTTGCAAGTGAAGAAGACCCTGCATTTTCCAATCCTTTTTTGCTTATCGAAACCGGTATGAAGCGCTTTTTTGCTCCTTCTTCCATCGCTTCAACGATTTCTTCATTTCTCAGGATCAGCCCGCTGCGCCTGAGCGCAGTGTCGATTTTCGACCGGACCGTTACGTCGTCCAGCCCGCGGGTCCCGCTATAAACAGCGTCTTTAACCGGTACATAAAGAACACCTGCACCGACCGTATCCATGCCGAAAAGTTCATTTCCATATTTCTCAAGTGCAAATAGATACAGGAACATCTGAAGGTTCAGACCATGCCAGATGTCGCTCAGGTCGAACTTCTTATACCCGCTTTTGTAATCTACTACACGTATGTATAGCTTTCCGTCCTTTTCCCATCCGTCGACCCTGTCAACGACGCCGACAAGTTCGATAGATTCTTCTCCCTCACCGACCGAAACGGGAGGAGCCTGTTTCCCTTCACCGAAACTCAGCTCAAGTGCAAGCGGCTTGAATTTGGAAGCTTTAAGCTCTTCGATTATATTTTCGACGACACGGATCGCAGTGTTCTTAAGCCTTTTGAACAGGAAGCGCACGCGCGCAGTTTTGTCCGACATCCCGCCAAGCACGTCGACCGAATAGTTGTCGGCGACCGTTCCTGCCATCGAACGGATCTCCTCTGCGCTCAGATCGTCCGGCCCTCCCCTCTGCATCACTGTATCAAGTGTTTTCTCAAGTACATAATGGAGGAAAGTACCTATCTCGGGTGCGTCCAGCCCTGCCTTGAGGCGGGGCTTTGCCCTGAGCCCGTACTGCATGAAATATGCAAATTTGCAGGTGTGCAGCTTATCCGCCCGGGATGCTGTCAGTACGATCTTGTCGCCGTATAGTTTCCGAACACTGTCCGGAGATAGCGAACCTATGCCGTATTTTGCAGTCAAAGCAGCAATACTTATTTTGTCTCTATAATCAGGTCTTTGCAAAAAGTATCTGTAAGCAGCTTTTGAGATGACACTGCTATCACTTATCCCTGCGGAACGCATTGCAAGCTCGAAGCACGGTGTTTCGGCACACGCCAGCCTCTCATCACCCGCAGGAGGATTTATCTCAAGTGAAAACATATCCTTGATACTCTCTGCCAGATACGAGAGAGTACGTGCAGTGCCACTTGTCGTTTCCGGATAGGATATGTACAGTTTGTCAGAAGCTAAGGTAAGTATCGAATACGCAATGTCCAAACTCCGATACAGAAGCATCGAGGCAGGCGGTTCTATACTCAATCCAAGTGACAGAAGCTCTTCCCGCTCTTCATCCGTCAGTATGCTCGCCTTGTCGACGGGAGGCGGGAAATCTCCGTTGCAGGTACCCAGCAGCATGACGCATTTTGCGTTTCTGTGCCTCATCCGTCCTGCGTCACCGACAGCGACGCTGTCCAATGAAACAGGGATCGTACCGACCGTAAGCGTGCCCAACAGCAGTTTGAAAATTCCCGCAAATTCGGCAAAGTCCATTGGTGTTTGCCCCAGAATGGTATAGCATGTATCCAGAGCGTCACAGACAAGTCCCCAAAGCTGTGCATACTCATCAGCA
>JAAYMG010000269.1 GCA_012521525.1 Clostridiales bacterium
ATGAAGTGAGACGAGAACAGTGGTGATAGTATGGATCATTATCTTATCGTGTCATCTATTGCCGTGTTTGTTGAAAGCAGGCTTCAACACGGGTTCGACTACAGTGAGCTGGAGAAGGCGGTAGGGTTTTCATTGCCGCATATCAGGGCCGTATACTCCAGGTTGACTGGCAGATCCCTGTCCCGTTACATATTGAGCAGGCGGATCGCTAATGCGGCTTTTGAATTGGTACACAGTAAGAGCACGATCCTCGACATCGCCACAAAGTACGGCTTTTCAAATCCGGATACTTTCACAAGGGCCTTCAGACGCGTCACGGGCGTAAACCCCAATGAGTTTCGAAAACTCAAACGACCGGTTGGCCGTTCACTTCTGAGCACAGGGGTCTACGGTGTTTCCTTAAAGCCGGTCAACGATCATAATAATATTACGGAAAGGGCTGTTATTATGGATAATAAAGGGCAAAAGAGAGCTACGGACGGAAGCGTTGTTCTGTACGGAGTCCCGAAGGTCTACTACGGTGCATATGGCGGCGTCACCCCTTTGCCAATTTGCGTAAAGGCTGTAGCAAATTATATGGGTATCGATCTTGATTATGCAGAAGCGATCGTGAATTGCGGTGCGGCTTTCCGGCTCACATGGAATGAAAAATGCTGGGATGGGGGCAATGTGGACGCCATATTCTCTTTTGACGATCCTTCCAAGGTGTACCGCTGCGCAATCGAATCATTGGGTTATGAGTTCAACATGTTGGGAAGATCACAGTCAACGGAGAAGTCCGAGTTTTTAGACTTCATCAAAGCCAGGCTCGATAAAGGGATCCCGGTAATTGCACTGGGAATTATAGGTCCTCCGGAAGCGGGGATAATTACCGGATACCGTGATAATGGCAATACATTATTGGGCTGGAATCTGTTCCAGGAGGTCCCCGAGTATGCCGGGACAATCGGCTTCGATGAATCGGGATATTATGTAACGGACAAATGGTGGGAGAACAGGGATACGGTAGCGGTAATGTCCCTTGGCGAGGCCGCCGGCAAAAAGTTTACACTCAAAACTGTGGTTGAGAATGCCATTGAAGTCATGACTCCACGTAGGGCCGGAGACCACGCAAAAGGCGGATATGCATATGATGCATGGAAAAGGGCGATCCTTGATGAAAGCCAGTTCGGAAAGGACATGATAAGACCGCTCCTGGCTGAAAGGATCATGTGCCAGGCGGATGCGATGGACTGCCTTGCCGATGGGCGCAATAACGCCTATGAGTATTTCAGGAAACTGGCAGACGAAAGCCGGGAACAACCGCTGTTCGGGCAAATAGCCGAGCAGTTCGGGGAAGTGAAAACCTGCGCCATCAAAATGTATCAGATATTAGGCGGTTGGGAAAGAGGCGAAAAGCAGATGCAGGCGCTCGCCGAGCGTGAAAATCGTGTCGAGATCGGGAAGCTGATCGACAAGTGCAAGGCAGCGGACGAAAAAGCACTTGATCTACTGCATAAGCTATTACAGTCATTATAGAAATTGCGAGATATTGCTCAAGTATTTATATCACTGGAAGTCAGGACCATAGTAAGACGATCTCTAAAACAGAGCTGCATATCTGCAGGATGCGGAAATGCGGCTCTTTTCTGTACATACAAGTACTATCCATTGGATTTTGATGCGGTTGGATAGATGTTAGCGCTTAATCGCTCACAGTGTAATTTACTTATTTTACATGTTTGCGATCGATTACTTCCAAACGATAAAAACGATTCCCGTATATGCTGAAATGCAGAGTGTGGTAAGCTTGTAACGTCAGGAAGTATGTGGTACAATTTTCATAATAAGTTGAACAATAAAGGGGAAATATGCAAATGGTTACGATGAATATCACATTCCGTTCGCCCTCTCTTATGCGCCATGTGGACCTGGCTGTCGTGTTACCGGCCGACGGCGGTTTTGGTCCGTCAGGTCCGATACCGATGGATCCGAGCAAGAAGTTCCGTACACTGTATCTCCTGCACGGTTATTCTGCATGCAAAAACGAGTGGCTCATGAGCGGTATAGTAGACGAGCTTGCAATGATGTGCGACTGCGCAATCGTTATGGTAAACGGCGACAACTCCTTCTACGTGGACGGCGTATCGCCGCATCTGAGATATTCCCAGTTTATCGGCAAGGATGTAGTGGAATTCACGCGCTGCCTGCTGCCGCTTTCCGACAAGCGCGAAGATACATTTATCGGCGGATTGTCTATGGGTGGCTATGGTGCGCTTTATAACGGCCTGAAACACTTCGAGACCTTCGGCCATGTCATCGCGCTCAGTTCCGCTCTTATCACTGGAGAAGCAGTCAACTCCACGGAAGAACCTAACATGGTGGGGGCAACGCGCTCATATTATTCGACCGTGTTCGGCGACCTGACAAAGCTCCAGGAGTCGGACAAGAATCCTGAAGTACTTGCGGCACAAACTCTCGCTGCAGCGAAGGAGAAAAACCTCCCGCTGGATGTCTATATAGCCTGCGGATACAATGATTTTCTCGTGAAGGCCAACCGTGAGTTGCACGATGCGCTCGACAAAATGGGATTCCCCCATGTCTACGAGGAAGGCCCCGGGTCGCATGATATGAACTTCTGGCGTGATTATCTCCGCAAGGGCATGTACCGCATCATTCCTAAACCGGAATTCACGAATCCTTTCTTCATCGAAAAAGAAGATTGATCCTGACCGGGCAAGGGGACGCATAAAACATGGCCGTCTCCTTGTCTGGCTTATTTATCTGCTTATTAAGAGCCGGGGAAGCAGTTGCTCGGGTATATAATAGGCAGTGTATAGTAAATTTTATGGATTTTATGGAGGAGCAAAATGGAAGTGACGATCCGACCCCTTACCACAGACCTTATACCTGCATATCTAGAGTTCTTTGACAATCGGGCATTTTCGGAAACCGACGTAAATGGTCCGTGCTATTGTACCTGTCCAACGCAAACTTCAGAGGAGATCGACCAAATGGTCAGTGAGTCTGGGGGCGATATAAAGGGAACGCTTCGCCGCTATGCCGAAAAAATGCTTCACGAGGGAAAAATCACCGGTTATCTGGCATTCCATGATGAAGTTGTAATCGGTTGGTGCAATGCCGGAGACATGAACGGATATGTCCCGAATCGCTATCAGTTCATCCCGGACTTCGCACGGGACATCGCTGTCGGAAAAACGATGTCGATCGTCTGCTTTGCAATTGCCCCTGAATACCGCGGCAAAGGTGTATCTACCGCTTTGCTGGAAAGAGTTGTTTCGGATGCCGCCGAACAGGGATACGCAGCCGTCGAAGGCTATGCATATGTAAAGAGCGGCGAAGAGTTTGATTTCAAAGGACCGGCAAGGTTGTATGAAAAATCAGGTTTTTCTGCCGCTGCAGAGCAAAATGGAGTTGTAGTTATGCGCAGATCACTTTTGTGATTGATGCAACGATGCACGGATCGGGATCGGGAGACCTGTACCCGTGCTTCTCACTATATTGTCATAATACATAATTAACCGTGATAAGAAGGATGATCTTTTTTTATAAAAAGCCCTTTTCTTTATCCTGTTAATGTGCTATAATTGGAAAGCAGCCGACGAATTCACCATGATAAACAAATAAAGTGCTAAAGGATGAGAATGATATGAAGAAATGGATGTCGTTACTTCTGGCATTGATCATGATTTTTGCCCTGGCCGCCTGCAATAATGCGGAAAAAACAAAGAAGGACAGCGATCTGAGCTATGTCAAGGGCAATGGCAAGCTGATCATCGGATATACCAATTATGCGCCGATGAACTATTTTGATGAGAACGGCGAATTGACAGGTTTCGATACGGAACTTGCGATCATAGTATGTGAGAAGCTCGGCGTTGAGCCTGAATTCGTCGAGATAATCTGGGACACCAAGGAAGTCGAGCTGAACGCGAAGTCCATCGACTGCATATGGAACGGTCTGACGATCCTTCCGGAGCGCAAGGAAACAATGGAAATCACGAAACCTTACGTAAAGAACGCACAGGTCGTTCTTGTGAAGAAGGGCACGGCGTATGACGGGACCGCTTCATTGATCGGCAAGACCGTCGTTGCGGAGCAGGGTTCGGCTGGTGAGGATGCCATA
>JAAYMG010000414.1 GCA_012521525.1 Clostridiales bacterium
AACTTTTTAACTTCGGCACGGAAAGTATCCATTGACTTCCCGTGTTTAGGAAACCAGTGCCCGGGGTCGGCATGGTTACTGGCGATACCACGCTTATGCCCTTCGTAATGCCCAATGATCACGCCATCTGCCATTGGGTCGAGCTTGTGCTCTTTGCAGAGGTAAGCACACAGTTCTGTGGCTTCCTTGTAAACAGCATTAAAATACGAGGCATCGGTCAAACCGTCTTCGCAGATTTCAAAGCCGATATGGGTGTCGTTGACCGAGCCTTTTGAGCCAGAGCCGCCATGCCAACCTCGCATAGTCCACGGTAGGGTCTGGTAGGTAGCAATGCCTTCATCAGCCAGCTTGCCGATGAAGGCATGAACACAGACCTGACGGCCGCCCGGTTTATCCTGATTCCAGTGGTTGTTGTACTGGTTTTTTCCGAGCAGTCCATCATCCGGACCCACGTAGCGTTTCAGATTCGGATTGTTCGCTCCGGTGGAGTGCACCATGATACCTTTCGGTGTGATGGTCTTTCCTGCCTTAAAGCAGGCATTCTCTGTTAAAATGAGCATGTGCAGATTCATTTACTCGTCCCCCTTTGTTTTCAACTGTTCTAAAATAGCCTTGAGCTTCTGCGGGATGGGAAGTCCAATCCTACCTGCGTTCTCAATAATGCTGATACCCTCGTTGGAGATGTAAAAGAAGATGACAGCAGTTCGAAGCACGCTGCCATCCCCTATGACCCTTGCATCGAGAATGTGTCCTATTCCGACGAGCATAAAAATGAGCACCTTCCTGAAGATGCCCTTAAAGCCAATCTCGCTGGATAGCTTTTTCTCCACAGCTGCCGCCATCAGCCCCGTCAGGTAATCCGTAAGCACAAAGGTGACTAGGGCATATAAAAAGCCATCCCAGCCACCCAGAACCCAACCTAAGCAGCCGCCTATGGCGGTGATGGCAAGCTGGGATGCATTCCAAATATCTTTCATGAACTTCTCCCTTCCATCATCCTTGCTTTACTTCTTTCGCCAACACCTCAATATACATACCGCGGCCGGCGACATCTTCTATGGAGCTTATGACAAACCGGCTACCCTCGCAGACCAATATCATCGCGGTTGTGACGGTAACCCCCGGAATACAGCGAAAGCGGAAGAGATTTGTAGCCTCCGAGAACAAGGCTCTGTTCGCCCACCTCTTCGTGCCGCTGCGATATTCCCTGTACGCTCTTACAGAAGCCACCGTTACTTCTTCAATCGTTGAGTAGCCATCCTCGTCTTCAACCTCGTCCTCAATTTTAAGCTGTATAAAAGAATTCATTTTCCCGAAGCTCATGCTACACCTTCCAATCCCGATCCAGCCTCAAAAGCAGATTGATTGTGTTCCATACCTGTTGACCAGCCTGAATATTGTCTGCGTAGAAACCGGCTGTACTGCCGTCCCGGCTTTCATAGAAGTGAGACGACAGCATAATAACCGCCTGTTCAGTGGTAGGCGGCATGGGGTGGTCTGTATACCACCCCTCTTGAATATGCTGATAGCTCTCCGCATAAGAAACGGCGGCGGTGATGTACGCCTGCACAAGGCCATCATCTGCGTCATGCTCCAGGATCAGGTTTGCTTTTACCTTTGGAAGAAGATTATCTGTTGTCATGCCATCCGTCACCTTTCGGTCATTCTTCGTCTGCCGCCATCAGCCCTGCCGATTTTAGCTTGGCAAGCAGGGCGTTGAAGTCCGTGACCAGCCCAGCTATTGTCGTAGCTTCACTATCCGTTTGATTTGCCGCCACCGGCATCTCAGGCATAATGGGATATGCTGGCACATAGAGTTTTGCGTCTGTCCCGATTTTCACCTCAACGGTGTCGCCGACGCTTTTAGCTGTTGCTTTCACGCCACCCAGTGCCGTTTCGGAAGCGGGTGCGGCAGTGGAGGTAAGTCCCGTTACCGAGGTTCCCTCCTTAATTTCCAATGTGCCGCCGATGACGGTTTTTTCGCCGCCCTGTTCGGTGTAGTTTTTTGCGTTGTATGACATAGCGAAACCCTCCCCTTAAGCGTGCTGCTTGAGCAGCTTGATACCTTCAGGCAGTACGGTCTTTCCATCCACACGTTGGAAAGCATAAAAACCAGTCTGCAGGTTGGCGATATGCAGCTCATTTGCCCGTCGGATGGTCCTGCCACAGCGGTCGGCAATCCAGTAGTTCTGGAAATCACCGAAGGCTATAGTGAAGGCGCCGGCGGCGATGGTGGGGGCATACTGGGAGACATATACAGGGTAGCCCAGCAATCTGTCGGGCTCGTCGGCCTGCAGGGAAGGCTGCCACATATATACACCATTTCCGTCCTTCAATTTCCGTATACCCGCAAGAGTGGCGCTGTTGAGAACGAAGACAGCGTTTTTCTTGTAGCCCTCTTTTAGGGAATACGTAAGGTCGATGAGTTCATCCGCTGTGATTGCCCCGGCCGTCGCCGTAGTTACACCGACATCTCCGCCCTTTGATGTGAAGATGCCGGTGGGCTGGCCCTCTCCGGTGCCGACACAGAAGGCTTGCTCTTCCTTTGCCGCAAAAGCATAAGCGAAGTTATCGATGAGGTAAGGTTCCAGCTCGAACATAGAATCCTGCAGCAACTCTTCCGACACGAGTGCCGCCGCCCGCAGGGTGTAGGCATCCAAAGAGATCTGATTAAACGTAGGTGTGCTGGGTGTAAAGCTACCGGACTCTGCCACCCAGTCTGCAGCCACATCGGTCAGTGCGATGTTAATCCTGTGGGGCGCCGCTGTGGTGATGACTTTGGAGATCCGCCGGATTACATTTTCATGCTTTAGAGCCTTCACAAGGTTCGTATCAAATTCGATGGGCACAAGATAGCCGCCTGTGGAATCTGTACCCTCCTCCATGACGTTATGGACAGGCTTTTTGCCTCGCACAAGATTTAGGAAATCTTCCCGGTATTCTGCCGTCGCCCTGGGACTTATGGGGTCTCCGCCCCGTGCGCTGGGCTTTTCCGTGATGGGTGTGCTGGTGGGCTGTGCCAT
>JAAYMG010000027.1 GCA_012521525.1 Clostridiales bacterium
GACATCTGGTATGCCGTTCCGACGATCGTGACGGAAAGGACTATGAGCAGCTGTGATGAAACGCGCAAAGTATCAGCGTCGAGGCTGCTGTATATACTGAGGATCGGACCTTTGACAGAGAACAGAAATGCCCCGGTAATAATGCCTCCGCATAGAAATATCAGCTGCAGACGTTTTGTATAATGCCTGACAAGGTCATAATCACCTGAGCCTACAGTTTTGCCGATTATTACCGCTGAGGCGCCCGCAACACCGTAGACGCCGACCGACACGATCGAGAACACAGTGTTCGCAACGCTCGTGGCGGCGATCGAAGCGGCGCCAAGGTGACCGATTATGGCTCCCTGGGTCGAAAGATTTATACCCCAGGTTATATCGCCTATGATGACCGGAAGGCCATATCTGATGAAATCCTTGCGCAGCTGCCTGCTTGACATCAGGAAATCGGAGACCTTTATATTCAGCTTGCGGTCGAATCTATGGATATATATTATGAGTACTGTCATTTCGAGTATCCTCGAAATAAGTGTGGCAAGCGCGGCACCCTGTACACCGAGCGCGGGGGCTCCAAGGTTTCCGAATATAAAGACCCAGTTCAGGAATACGTTTGCAATTAGGGCCAAAAGTGACAGGTACATGCCGATCCTGACGGTTTCAACGCACCTCAGGGAGGCAAGGAGTACATTCATCGTGGTGAATATCACATATGTAAAGCAGATTATGCGGATGTACTTCACACCTTCCGCCATAACGTCCGCATCACTGGTGAGCAGGGAAAGGACCTTTTCCGGGAAGAAGAAAACCGCCCCCCAAAGCAGAAGCGACAGGCCGATGGCAAGTTTCAACGCAAATCCGGTAAGTATTTTGATGCTGCTGATGTCTTTTTTGCCCCAATATTGCGATGCCAAAACGATAAGACCGGCGCTCAGTCCGGCGACCGTCATTTGAAGCATCGTCTGGATTATGTTGGCCACATAAACTCCGGAGAGGGCAAACTCCCCTAGTTTGCCCACCATTATGTTGTCCGCCAATCCGACGGAATAAGTGATTATATTCTGCAGTGCGAGAGGGAAAGCCAATACGAATAGCTGTTTTCCCAATCCGGGACTTTTAGTTGCATCGGGCATCTGATCATAACCTTTCTTTTTTTTATGCACAAAGTCAATTATATTCCCATTTCTGGATTTTTACAAGAGACACGGCACCGCTTTAGACCGGCCGCTCATATTTTGAGCATCTTCATCATTTTTTAGGCATTGCGACAGAACATTACAGACATTGCAACAGTACCTGTCAACGCTAACAGATATACAAGATCTGCATGGAGACAGGCACCAAACCCGCATCATGGCATTCCGGGCCGGATCAGGAACAGGGCGGATAAGGGGCTTGAAATAGAACAGATGTTCATGTATAATGGGTAAACACGATGACCAGTGCATGCATGAAGGGAGGGAGAGCGATGCCGGAGTTCAGGGTAGTAAGCGAATTTACTCCGTCCGGTGATCAGCCGCAGGCTATAGAAAAGCTGGCGCAGGGCGTTGAAATGGGGCTGCAGGAACAGACATTGCTTGGAGTTACAGGCTCGGGCAAGACCTATACGATGGCGAAGGTTATAGAAAGGCTGCAGCGGCCGACTCTTGTGCTCGCCCACAACAAGACACTGGCGGCCCAGCTCTGTGCCGAGTTCAAGGAGTTTTTCCCCGAAAACGCCGTAGAATACTTTGTCAGCTATTACGACTACTATCAGCCTGAAGCATATATCCCTCATACCGACACCTATATAGAAAAAGACATGTCAATCAACAATGAGATCGAACGGCTCCGCCACTCGGCGACCTCGGCTCTGTTCGAACGAAGGGACGTCATAATCGTATCTTCCGTATCCTGCATATATACGCTCGGTGATCCCGAGGATTACAGGAACCTTGTCGTTTCGCTCCGCGAAGGGATGCGGATAGACCGCGATGAGGTCCTGCGCCGCCTTGTTGATATACGCTACCAGCGAAACGATATTGAGTTTGCCCGCAACACTTTCAGGGTCAGGGGAGACGTTGTTGAGATAATCCCTGCCCAGACAAACGAATACGCGGTGAGGGTAGAGTTCTTCGGAGACGAGATAGAGCGAATAAGCGAGGTCCATCCGATCACGGGTGAGATCCGCCGCCGCTATTCACATGTCGCCATCTATCCCGCGTCCCACTATGTCACGACTGACGCCAAGGTCGAAAAGGCCCTTGAGGAGATCCGTATGGAGATGGAAGAACGCGTCAGGTATTTTGAGCGTGAAGGGAAGCTGCTGGAGGCACAGAGGATCAGGCAGCGGACGCAATATGACCTGGAGATGCTCCGTGAGCTGGGTTATTGCCAGGGCATAGAAAACTATTCAAGGATATTGACGGGTAGGGCGCCCGGGAGCACACCGTATACGCTGCTCGATTATTTCCCGAAGGACTACCTGCTCTTTGTGGACGAATCCCATGTGACTTTGCCGCAGGTTCGGGGCATGTATAACGGTGACAGGTCCCGCAAGCAGGCTCTTGTCGATTACGGATTCAGGCTCCCGTCGGCGCTGGACAACCGGCCGCTCAACTTCGAGGAATTCCTTTCAAAGATAAACCAGGTCATATATGTCAGCGCAACACCTGGCGAATTCGAGAGGTCAAGATCGGGCCAGATAGTGGAACAGGTCATCAGGCCGACCGGACTGGTGGACCCCGAGGTCGAAGTGCGTCCCGTGGAAGGGCAGATAGACGACCTGATCGGCGAGATAAATGCCCGGACAGAGAAAAACGAGCGTGTGCTCGTAACGACTCTGACCAAGAAGATGGCCGAAGACCTTACAAGTTACCTGAAAACTATCGGCATCAGAGTGCGGTACATGCACCATGACATAGATACCATTGAACGTATGGAGATAGTGCGCGACCTTCGCATAGGCGAGTTCGACGTACTGGTCGGCATAAACCTTCTCAGAGAGGGCCTGGACCTTCCGGAGGTATCCCTCGTGGCGATCCTCGATGCGGATAAGGAAGGTTTCCTGCGAAACGACACCTCGCTGATCCAGACGATCGGACGCGCGGCCAGGAACGCAGAGGGCAATGTCATTATGTACGCCGACCGGGTCACGGATTCGATGAGGCGTGCCATCGATGAGACGAACCGCCGCCGGATCATCCAGACAGAATACAACAAGAGGCACGGCATCGTTCCGAAGACCGTCAGGAAGGATGTCCGTGAGATCATCGAGATCTCGAAGTCTGCCGATGGCGAGAGCCGTGCCGGCGGCAAGGGTGTTCGCCTGACCGAAAAGGAACGCAGGGAACTGATCGAGCAGCTTGAAAAGCAGATGCGTGAGGCTGCAAAGATGCTCGAATTCGAATACGCGGCGATGTTGCGCGACAGGATCATTGAACTGCGCGGAGAGACCGAAAACAAATCCGTGCGCCGGAAACGGGCGGAGTAAGCTTGGTGGGAGGAAGGAAGTTTGCAAAACAAGTTGGTAATCAGGGGCGCAAGGCAGCACAATCTCAAGAACATAGACATTGAGCTCCCGCGCGACAAAATGATACTGATGACAGGCCTGTCCGGTTCGGGCAAGTCCTCCCTGGCTTTTGACACGATCTATGCCGAAGGGCAGCGCCGGTACGTGGAGTCCCTGTCGGCTTATGCGCGTCAGTTTTTGGGACAGATGCAGAAGCCCGATGTAGACTATATCGAAGGGCTCAGTCCCGCCATTTCCATAGATCAGAAGAGCACCTCCAAGAACCCCCGATCCACCGTGGGAACGGTTACGGAAATATATGACTACCTGCGCCTTCTTTGGGCACGTATCGGGATACCGCACTGCCCCAACTGCGGCAAGGAAATCAAGCAGCAGACGGTAGACCAGATAGTGGACCAGATCATGAAGCTGCCCGAGGACACCCGCATCCAGGTCCTGGCGCCCGTAGTCCGTTCCCGGAAAGGTGAACACAAAAATGTCTTTGAGGATGCCAGAAAGGGAGGATATGTCCGCGTCCGGGTAGACGGCAAGACATATACGCTTGAGGAAGAAATAAAGCTTGCGAAGACGCAAAAGCACAATATAGAGATCGTGATAGACCGCCTGACCGTCCGTGAGCAGATGGCCCGACGCCTCTTCGATTCGGTAGAGACTGCGGCAAACATTGCGGGTGGGCTGGTGATAATAGACGTCATAGGCGGAGAAGAGATGATGTTCAGCCAGAATTACGCCTGTGACGACTGCGGGATCAGCATCGAGGAGCTGTCCCCGCGAATGTTCTCTTTCAACACACCTTACGGTGCATGCCCTACATGTTCGGGCCTAGGTTTTCAACTGAAAATAGATCCCGACAAGATCATACCCGACAAGAATCTCTCGCTTCAGGACGGAGCGGTGGTCTGCAACGGGTGGAGCGGAGTAAGTGAAGGCAGCATTGCTCGCATGTATTATGAAGCGCTTGGTGCCGAATACGGTTTTTCGCTGGATACTCCGGTCTGCGAGTTTTCCGAAGAGGCATACAACGCCCTGATGTACGGAACGGGCGGGAAAAAGCTGAAATTGACGTACAATGCCGGCGGACGAAGCTCCGTATATTACAACGCCTTTGAGGGACTGGCAAACAACCTGGAGCGGCGCTACAGGGAGACCCAGTCGGATGCAGCGCGTGCCGGCATCGAAGAGTGCATGAGCGAAATACCCTGCCCCGATTGCGAGGGAAAACGCCTGCGCAAAGAGGTCCTTGCCGTAACGGTGGGCGGCATAAACATAGCACAGTTCTGCGACATGTCCATCGTAGCCGCATACCGGTTCATAGAGAGCCTGAAACTTTCCGAAAGCGAGCAGCTGATAGCCGGCAGGGTCATCAAGGAGATATTGTCGAGGCTGGATTTCCTGAGGAGCGTTGGTCTGGAGTATCTGACCCTGTCGCGTTCGGCCGGCACCCTGTCTGGCGGCGAGAGCCAGCGCATACGGCTTGCAACGCAAATAGGATCCTCGCTTATGGGCGTCCTGTATGTGTTGGACGAGCCTTCCATCGGACTCCATCAGAAGGACAACAACAAACTGCTCAGTACGCTTGCAAGGCTGAGGGACCTTGGAAACACCCTGATAATCGTTGAGCATGATGAGGACACCATTCGCGCGGCTGACTATATCGTGGACATTGGGCCGGGAGCGGGCATACATGGCGGAGAAGTGGTTTGCGCCGGGACCCTGGACGATATACTGGCATGTGATAGGTCGCTGACGGGACAATACCTCAGCGGCAGGAAGAAAATAGAGCTTCCCGAAAAGCGCCGGGAAGGCAACGGCAAGAAACTAGTGATCCGCGGTGCCGCGCAGAACAACCTGAAGAATATAGACGTTACCATACCGCTCGGGACCTTTACCTGCGTGACAGGGGTTTCGGGTTCGGGCAAGTCATCTCTCGTCAACGAGATACTGTATCGGAAGCTTGCGGCGGAGCTTAACGGTGCCCATATGACTCCCGGAAAGCATGACAGGATAGAAGGCATCGAATACCTGGACAAAATAATTGAGGTGGACCAGTCCCCGATCGGACGGACGCCGCGCTCCAACCCCGCAACATATACCGGGCTTTTCAACGACATACGCGACCTGTTCGCTTCTACCCAGGATGCCAAGGTGCGGGGCTATGGGCCGGGCCGGTTCTCTTTCAATGTCCGTGGCGGACGCTGCGAGGCCTGCTCGGGCGACGGCCTGGTAAAGATCGAGATGCACTTCCTTCCGGACGTGTATGTGCCCTGCGACGTGTGCAAAGGGAAAAGATACAACCGTGAAACGCTTGAAGTGCGCTACAAGGGAAAGAATATACACGAGGTCCTGGAAATGACGGTCGAGGAAGCCCTGTCCTTCTTTGAGAACCTTCCTCGCATTGCCCGAAAGATACAGACTCTGTACGACGTCGGACTCGGGTATATAAAGCTTGGACAACCTTCCACGACCCTTTCGGGAGGTGAGGCACAGCGTGTAAAGCTTGCCACTTACCTCTCAAGGCGTTCGACCGGCAACACCATTTATGTGCTCGACGAGCCGACCACCGGTCTGCATATGGCGGATATACACAAGCTTATAGATGTCCTGGAAAGGCTTGTTGAGGGTGGGAACACGGTCGTGGTCATCGAGCATAACCTCGAAGTCATAAAAATGGCGGATTATATTATAGACCTGGGGCCCGACGGAGGGGACAGGGGAGGAACCGTGGTGTGCACCGGTACTCCTGAAGAGGTCGCAAAGCACGAAACTTCCTATACGGCGCAATTCCTAAGACCCCTGCTTGAGAGGCGCTGAAGGGATGCAAAGCTTTTGCCGTTCAGGGGAATAATACTATTTACAAAACCGGAGCGGGCTTGTATAATATCCCCATAAAAGGTACATGCCGGAAAACGTTATTCCGGCCTAAGAAAGCGGATAAACTTTATATGCGCAGGACTCAATGATTTTGGCGACCGGCGGACCGCCTGATCCAGAAAACCTAAAATATACCGCCGGAGAAAGGGGCACGACATGAAAAAGTATGTATGTACGGTCTGCGGTTGGGAATATGACGAAGCCGCAGGGCTTCCCGACGAGGGAATCGAACCCGGAACGCTGTGGGAAGACGTCCCGGAAGATTTTGTATGCCCTCTGTGCGGCGCAGGCAAGGACGAATTTGAAGAAGCATAACGGCGCAGGACGCAGAAATCGTACAGTTGTCATTTCGTAAGAAGCGATGAGAGCTGCTCGCAAGGGCAGCTCTTAAACATAACACCGGGGGTGCAGCTTGAAGTATTATACGGAAGGGCTTATGAATAAAAGGCCGCCCTTCAGCCTCAAGATAGGCAGGAAGGTAATGCATTACATCGCGCGGCATGTCTATAAGGACATTACGATAATGTGGATGGAGGAAAGGTATGCGGGAAAGATGTACGCTTTTCCGTGCCTGATCCTGGAGAAAGACAGGCTTTACCACTTTGCAAACAAAAGAGTTTTCGCGGACCACAAAGACAGGAACGAGGAGCTTGTCAGGCGCTGGAAAGAGATAGTGACGCCCGAAAACATCCACACAGAATTCAAAGTCGAGGAGCTTGAGGAGTTCGAGTTCAGCGACAGATATCGAAAGCTGAGGGACAGATATAAACACGACGGTTAAAACAGAGCGGTCCCGGTACTTTATAAAATGTTTATAACGCGTTCACAGTTTGGTAACAAAGGGATGTTAACATAAAAATGAAAGTAGTTTAGACGGACCGTATGTCATCTTCTCAAACACTTCCCGAATAATATGGACCCCCTAACAAGTACAGGTTTTATCGAGTGCCTGCAAAAAATCGCTCCACTACATGTGAAGCGATTTTTTGTTGCAGTATATACATAGTTGGATCAGGAACTAATGCTGATCATCATCTGAATCGTTTCCGTTATTATCATCCGGAGCCTTTTCATTTTCATTGATCCCATCTGTCCCGGCATTTGCATCGGTTTCTGTCCTGACATCTGCGCCTGAACCGGTATCAGCTCCCAGGCTCTGATAATAACCAGTATAGGTCGCATAAAATGGGGTTTGCAAATATCCTTCCATTTCTATGCGAAGCGACACATAGTGCAGACTCAATGCTATATGCAGCAGGGGGTTCAGAAGCAGAGGGACAACGACCTGGCCCAATATCCTTTCCACAATGCCGTCTACATTGAAAATATTCAGCACGATCCCGAACAGGAGCGTAACGGCAAGGGTGCACAGGGATGTCACCAGGGATACGAGCAAGTTTATGCCTACAGTCCTCCAGAAGCGGGAGAAACACAGTCTGAGCGCCCTGAAAAACGGCCTGAAGCCCGTCATGTCTTCGCGGACTACGATCGCAAAGGTAACTGTCATCACGGACGACCAGAATATTATGACTATTATCAAGAACACAGCGGCCGCGAAGAGGAGCAGCAACCCCGTAAACACGCTCAGACCGACCATGATCAGGGTCATCAATAAGGCAACAGAGCTGAAAACGGTGACCAGTGCGATGATGAAGGCGATAAAGATCAGAAAGGTGCAGATATTCGTTATAAAGAGCGATTTGTAATGCGAAGCGACACGTTTGAACCGCTCTTTCGGCGTGAGACTTTCTCCAAGGAAGTACCCGACGGTTATGTCCGCAATGCCGCCATAAACCAACGGCGATATAAACAGTGAGGCGACGAACGTCAGCAAGCCCAGCTGCACTGGAGTCACAGCCCTTGCCCTCAGCTGATCGATCCCCCGGACCATGTCGTACAGCGAGGAGAAGTCCTGGTTTCTTAAACGTCCGATCAGTTCGGTGAGATCCAGATCGATGGAAACGCGATATATCTCATTTGATATAAAACTCGCCAGAGTGAGGATGCCGGAAAACAGCAGCGTAAATATGGCAAAGTATTTGAAATTCTTCAGATAGGTCGAAACTGACCTGGAAAAAACCTTGCCTGAACTCATCGGCTCGACCGGGAAAGGCCGTTGATCCAAAATGATAACCTCCATTCGGGGCACGCGGGTGCCTAAATATCATGGGATGCAATGATTTTACCATATATTGCAGGGGACTTCAATTATATATGAAAATTCTGGACAAAGGTGTTAAAAACGGGTAGAATAAATAAAACGCAGCATTATCAGATCTTCGAAAGGGGATAGGGGATTGAACCGGTTTGAGCGTTTTCTGAACAGGAACAACCACAAAGGTATCAAAAACCTTATGCTATATATAGTCATAGGCAATGCCATAGTTTTTTTGCTGTCCATGACCGACAGGGGCTATACAATAGTGAATTATTTCACATTTGTCCCGAGTTTGATCATGCAGGGGCAGATATGGCGGCTGATAACGTTCGTATTCATACCGATGCCGTCGAACCTTTTTACGCTGTTGCTTACATTGTACTTCTACTACATGGTCGGCTCAGTGCTTGAGCGGGAGTGGGGGATCCTGAAGTTCAATGTATATTATTTTACCGGGATCGCCCTTACAATAATCTATTCACTTATATCCAACACATATGCCAGCGCTCACTATATCAATCTGTCTCTTTTCTTCGCTTTTGCCACACTTTTTCCAGACTTTCAGATATTGCTGTTTTTCATCATTCCGATCAAGATCAAATATCTTGCTTACATCGATGCCGCCTTCTTCCTTTTTGGCATCTTATTGAACAGGTTCCCGGCAAATTTGCTGCCGCTGATAGCGATCGCGAATTACTTCATCTATTTCTATCAGGACTTCATATATTTCTTCAGGAGACAGCGTGTCACAGCCAGGAACACCGTTTCGTTCAAGAACAAAGTCCGCAGCATAAAAAAAGAAAGGGGATATCTGCACCGCTGCACGACCTGCGGAAAAACGGATACAGATCATCCCGATATGGAGTTTCGCTATTGCTCACTGTGCAGGGGATATGCATGCTATTGCGAAGAACACATTATGGACCACACACATATTCCCTGACAGTCCGGGTCGATGATGTAAAATTAATCACAGGGTCTTATAGGCGAGAGATGCGAAGATCGCTTCGTGGCTCCCGCCTTTTTTATAGAACACGGGCGGTGAGCCAAGCGGAGCATCCACCTTTCTTATGCCCGGCTCATAAACGTTGCCGCTGAACAGGTGCACCCAAGTCTCAAATTCCGGGAACACGACCTGCCTTGAGGTCTGCCCTGCTATGACGACGGGAGCTACCAGGAGCTCACTGCCCAGCATGTACTGGTCGCTGATGTCCTGTGAGCGGTCCATGTTGGGGAATACCTCCCACATGTGACGCATGGGCGGTATTTTGTCGATGAGATACTCTTCGATGCAGTGGTTTATGTAAGGAGCAAGGTGATATCTCAGCTTGCTGAAACGTGACAACTGGAAAAGCGCGTCGCGGTTGTTCTGGTAAAAGGCGGGGGAAGACCTGGGCAGCGTGTGCGTGCGCATGGCGGGCGTAAATGTGGCAAATTCCGCCCATCTTATGAGCTGCTCGGTCACCAGCGATTGAGGGATCAGGTGAGCATATGCCCCGAAATCGCAATGAGCGGGCCCTGCGCCGCTGAGCCCCAGTGAGAGCATCTCGCTGAGAGCGGACTTCAGGCCGTGGCCGTGCAGCCAGTCAACACGGCTCCCGTTGGCGCTGATCAGGGAAGCAGAGCAGCCTATCGACCCGGAATCGATAATGCAGACGGGGTCGATGCCGCACTGTTCGGCCGCGGACCGGACTATTTTTGTCCACAGTGCCGGCCAGTAATTGTAGACCTTTGCCGGTGTCGTGTTGCCGTTCAGCACGCTGTTTGCCGGCAGGAAATGCATCATGTCTGTGATGAAGCCCGAAAATCCGAGCGAAAACACGTTGTCCACGAGTATCTGGCGGATCCATTGACAGGCCTTTTGGTTCGTAAGGTCGATATGTCCGGCCATGAACCCGCCCATGTCAGACAGGAGGTTGGTCCCGTCGGAGTCCTTTATAAGGTATCCGTTTTTCGAGGCTTCGGCATAAAGCCTGCCTTCCATTGCCAGATGGGGGTTTATATAACAAAGGGTATTGATGTTGTGATCCGAAAGCTCACGTATCACTTCGTCGAGGTGCGGGTAGTACTCCCTGTTCCATACCCAGTCCCAGAACTCGACTTCGGAATGACCTATTCGGCGGGATCCCGTCCAATCGCGTATGTAAAGGGAAGAAACGGGGATTTCCGCTTTTTTGAAGGTCTCCAGCGCTTCAAGCAGCATCTCGTAGCCGCCGCTTATGCCGGCGATGATCCCGCTCTGGTACCACACGGGAAGCGAGCACCGCTTTCCGTACAGCTCAGCCTGGTGGCTGTGCACTTCCTTGACGGTTTCGGCCTTGCCAAGCACGATCTTTTCAGGGATTCCGGCAAAATCGGCGGTTATGTAGCTGCGGTGCGTAAAGTCGAAATTCGAAGCTCCGCCAAACCAGAAAGAGCAGAAGAAAAGGCTTCCCGTAAAGAAGGAAGGGATGGCGAAAACCGGAGCATTGACATCGCTGCCGCCGGAATATTTTCCGAGGATCTCTATCGGATGCGGCATATCTCCGCCCGCAGTGCCGCATCCGCCCCTGATGTTTATATGCCTTCCGCGAAGATTGGGGCTTACAGTGTTGCCGCCGCATCCGAATATGGGCTCGTCCTGGCTTGTGGCAAAGTGAAAGCGCAGGTGGGCAAACGAATGGGACAGCTTCATGGGCGATAGCTGCAAGGCACCTTTGCCGCTCTCCTTTACCGAAAAGGAGACAGAGCGGGAACCGTGGTAGAATCGCAGTAGGCCCAGTTCGGGATCGTAGGAAACGTTATCCAGGGCCGTATAGTGCCTTTGAGCAGCACGTATAGGGATATGGCCAAGGAAGCGGTTCATAAGGCTGCCGTCTTCGCAGACGGACAGGAACGGACTGGATGGGCTGTGAAACAGGACGGGTTTTTCGTCGACCAGTATCACGAAGTTTCTTCCGTCAGTCTCGGTATAAATCATTTTTCCGCCTCCTTTTGAAGATATGATTTGATTATGGTCGAATTATAACATTTCAGGCACAAAAAAACAAGAAGCGCATACCTGCCTCTTGTTTTCCCTGTCCGTTCGATGCATGAAAAATAGCCATAATCGGAAAAGACCAGGCAATATGGCTATTTTTCAGAATTTTATGATATGTTAGGAGGTTTGAGAACAACGGAGGAAATATAACAGCTTCCTATAAAACCTTGCTCAAAAACTCCCTGGCGCGCGAATGCTGCGGGTTTGCAAAAAACTCAGCCGGCGTGTTGTCTTCGAGTATTTTCCCTTCGTCCATGAACAGCAGCCGGGTCGCGACCTCCCGGGCAAACCCCATCTCATGCGTCACGACGACCATCGTCATGTTGTTTTTTGCCAGGTCCTTCATGACGTCGAGCACCTCACCTACCATCTCAGGATCGAGTGCGGAGGTCGGCTCGTCAAAGAGCATGACCTCGGGCTCCATGCACAAAGCACGCACGATGGCTATACGCTGTTTTTGCCCTCCCGATAGCTGCGACGGATATGATGACGCCCTGTCCGCAAGCCCCACCCGCGACAACAGAGCCATTGCGGTCTCCCGTGCCTGTTCGGGAGTTTTTTTCAACAGCTTTATCGGGGCAAGGGTAAGGTTTTTCAGGACGGTCATATGCGGGAACAAATTGAACAGCTGAAAGACCATTCCCATTTTTTGACGGTGCAGGTTGATATTCACATTGGGGTCGGTAATATCCGTCCCGTCGAACAGGATACGGCCGGATGTAGGCACTTCGAGCAGATTCAGGCAGCGCAGGAAGGTGCTCTTGCCGGAACCGGAAGGCCCGATCACAACGACGACTTCTCCCTTGTGTATACTGGTCGAGACTTCGTTGAGGGCTTTTGTACTGCCGAAAGTCTTGACCAGGTTTTGAACCTCTATAAGCGGAGTTCCATTAGTGGTCACTGCTCCTAAGCCTCCTTTCGAGACGGGTCACAAGCGAAGTAAGACCCACGACTATTACCAGATAAATGATCCCGGCAGCCAGAAGAGGGGGGAACGGAGCGTAGGTCTGGCTCCTTATGATATCGGCACCCTTTGTCAGATCATGCATGCCGATATATCCCGCTATCGAGGTCTCTTTAATGAGAACTATAAACTCGTTGCCGAGTGCCGGAAGTATATTTTTGAAGGCCTGGGGCAGTATGATATACCGCATGGTCTGCAGGTAGTTCAGTCCGAGGCTGCGCCCCGCTTCGAACTGTCCTTTGTCTATCGACATTATGCCCGAACGGAAAATTTCCGCGACATATGCTCCCGAGTTTATGCCGAAAGCTATGCTGGCGGTCAAAACCTTGTCGATCCGGACGGACGCAAAAATCACGAAGTAGATTATGAGGAGCTGGAGGAGCACCGGCGTTCCCCGTATTACGGTAATGTATATTTTGCATAAGAAATTGCCGAACCTCAGAACCGGTCCACGCTTATCGTTGAGTTCATACGTGGAGCGGATCGACGAGACGATCACTCCTATCGCTATGCCCAGCAGTACCGCGAAAAACGCGATCTGCAGCGTGACTCCAAGCCCGTTGTAAAGGTACTTCCAACGGTTGGCGTCGATAAAATTCTGGTAGAACGAGCGTGAGACTTTATTCCACCAATCAACGATAACAGAGTTATACACAACCATCGGAAGCACCCTTTCGAATATTCAAGCAGTCAAATAATGATATCAGTCGCCGATATATTTGTCAAATATCTCTTGCAGTTTGCCCGAAGCTTTCAGTTCCCTGATGGCATCGTTTATTTTCTTGAGAAGCTCCGTGTTTCCTTTCTTGACGGCTATCGCATAGTCTTCAACGGTGAACGGCTCGTCAATGACTTTTATGTCGGGGTTTTGCTCTGCGAAGTACTTTGCCGGCTGGTCGTCGATGATGACGGCGTCGATCTTCTTCTGCTGGAGCGCCTGGACGGCCTCAAAGCCCTTGTTGTACCTCTCCAGTGTCGCGCCTTCTATGTCTTCGTCTTCCGCATAAATATCGCCGGTCGTTCCGAGCTGAACTCCTATGGTCTTCCCGACAAGGTCATCCGGACTGTTGATATCAGTATTGTCCTTGTGGACGATGATGACCTGGGAAGCGGTCACGTATGTATCGGAGAAGTCGACGTTCTGCAGGCGGTCTGCAGTGATGGTCATGCCGGCAACACCCATGTCTGCCTTCCCGGACTGGACGGCGGGAATGATCGAGTCAAAAGCGATGTCTTCGATGACCAGCTTCCTGCCCAGCTTTTCGGCAATGGCTTCCGCGATCTCGACGTCGATACCTACGATCTTGTCGCCGTCATAGTACTCGTACGGGGGGAACTCGGCATTGGTGGCCATTACAAGGGTATCCGATTCCGAACAGCCGGCAAACATCCCGGCAAGCATCAGTGCTGCTGCGAGTATTGCAAAAAGTTTGAAAGTGTTTTTCATATCGCATATCTCCCTGTCAGTCAGTTTATATCTCCCTGTTGGTGTTTATAATTATACATCTATTTTTATAATAATGCAATACCGATCTTAAAATATGCATTTAGTTCGTTATTAATATGCATAAAAATACAGCGCTCATTCAAGTCTCTTGATAATAATACACAAACAGGCGGCATCGGTTTTTCGTCTTCCGGGTCCGTCATATAAATATAGTGACAGGCGCCCCGGCAAAAATCCGTTATTTATTGATCAAATACAAGGACTCATGAACTTTTCCCGTACACTTGTGGAAATATCTTTCACAAATAACGCATATAGTTATGTCAGGAATGCTTTACAGTTTGCTTGACGGGGAGGGCTTCGATTGAAAGGAAATATTGAACAGAGAGCCGCCGATTTGGCCGTTTACATAATTGAAAACCGGGCAACGGTGAGGGCCGCCGCCCGGAAGTTTGGAATAAGTAAGTCTACGGTACATAAGGATCTGACTGAAAGGCTTCAGAACATCAATCGCTCCCTGTATCTCCAGGTAAAAGAAATAATGGAGATCAATAAAGCCGAGCGGCACCTCAGGGGAGGGCTTGCAACGCAGAAAAAGTATAAGGAGATCGCCAGGAAAAAGACGTAGTTTCATGACTTGTCTGCCGGCTTTGAAAGAAGCGCCGCCAAAAAGCCGAAGAAGATCGCCGCGCTTATGCCGGCTGCTGTAGCCTTGAGTCCTCCGGTGATGACCCCCAGGATCCCCCTGTCGCCAACTTCTCTTGCGACTCCTGTGGCCAGAGTATATCCGAATCCGGTCAGCGGGATGGTTGCACCCGCGCCGGCCCACTGGACCAGATGGTCGTAGATGCCCAGTGCGGTCAGCAGGACTCCGCTTACGACGTAGATGACGAGTATACGGGCAGGTGTGAGTCTTGTCTTGTCTATAAGAATCTGTCCTATGACGCATAGCGCTCCGCCAACGACAAACGATTTTATATACTCCATCTCTGACAGCTCCTTATGTCATTGTTTTTTTGAAGAAAGGCACACGGCATGGCAGATTCCCGGCACGCTTTCTCCCTGCTGAGCCGAAACGGGGCTGTGCAGCGCGCCGGTCCCGGCGAACAGGACTTTGTTGAGGATCCCTGCCTGCATATCCTTGATGATCTTTGAGCAAAGCACTACCGCCGAGCAGCCGCAGCCCGATCCGCCCGCATGGACGTCCTGCTTTTCCAGGTCGTATATCATCAACCCGCAGTCGTTGAAGTTTCCGCAGAATTGTATCCCGTCGTCCCTGAGCAGATCGGTGACGATGGCGTGGCCGACCTTACCCAGATCCCCGGTGACTATAAGGTCGTAATCGGAAGGCTGGGTGTTCGTATCCTGGAAAAATGCCAGCAAGGTGGAATGAGCCGCGGGTGCCATGGCAGCGCCCATGTTGTTTGTGTCGGTTATGCCGAGATCGATGATCTTTCCGGCCGTGAAGTGGGTGATATAAGGACCGGGACCGTTATCCGAAAGCAGTACGCAGCCCGAGCCGGTAACCGTCCATTGGGCTGTCGGAGCTCTTTGCGCTCCATATTCCAACGGGGTCCTGTACTGCCTTTCGGCTGAACAGAAATGCGACGATGTAAGTACTGCTGCGAGAGCTGCATATCCTCCGTCAATTGTCATGGCAGCAAGGCCGAGTCCCTCCGCCATGGTAGAGCATGCACCATACAGGCCGAAGAAAGGTATTTTGAACTCCCTTATGGCAAATGATGAAGATATGCACTGGTTGATCAGGTCGCCCGCAAAAATATACTGGATCGCGCTGATGGGCTGATTTGCCTTGTTGGAGGCAATGGTCAGCGCGTCCTTCTGCATCCTCGATTCGGCTTTTTCCCATGTCTTTTCGCCAAATGAGGTATCGTTGTTGATATAATCAAAATATCCGGCCAGCGGACCTTCTCCTTCTTTTTTGCCTACCACGCTTGCAAATCCGATGACCGACGGCGGATTTTGAAAGCATAAGGTAGAATATCCGATGCGTTTCGACTGCATATGGACCTCCGGAGAATTTTGATGATCGTTTATATTTATCTTTGCCAAAACCGCCTTAAGAATACATGCTTTTTCGATTTGAAAATTTTGAATGATTTCATGCCGCTGACCGGTGCGATCGGGATGACGAGCGGACGGTTCGGTGAAGTAAAAAACGCTCTGCCTATCAAAGGCTAGAGCGTTTTTATCATGTTTTCGTTATTTATCAGATCAGGTATCCGTGGAGCCAGTCAGCCATTCGACCGCGTGTTCGCAGGCCTGCTTTGCTTCGCCCAGGTCCTCGCCGGAGTACCTGTAATCAAAGCTCTTGCAGAAACGGGAGACCTCATCGGAGCGGACCCTGAGGTCTTTTCCGGCGACGGAACCGATGTCGGCAGCAAAGCTGGCAAACTGCTTTGAGGAAAGATGCTCCAGTCCGCTCTTCAGAAGCGCGGCGGCATGCGCAAAGCAGAACTTGGGCTGCCTGAGCAGTTTCTCGCGAAATTCGGGTTCTGCCTTCCACAGATAGACGATATTGCTGCAGTACTTCTCTAGAGTGCTTTCTATCCTGCGGCACAGGAAGCAATCGTCCGCCATGCCTGCAAGCTTATGGGCAGCTGCCTGGGCTTGCTTCTTTGAACCGCCGGACACTTCCTCAAACAGTTTTTCGATCTCCCTGAGGTGTGTCTCCAGGATAAGAGCCAGGCTTAGCCTGTTTCTCATTGAGAGCATATCGCGGTAGTGCCTGGCGCAAAAGCCAGACTCATTTGTTTCGATGCGCACGTCGGGCTCCATCATCGCGGCGCCCATTATATATTCAAGGCTCTGCCTTTCGAACTTCTCATGCAGCCTGCAGACCGGGCATGAGTCGTACTTGTCGAATTCCTCATTTATTGGTATCGTGTAATTCTTTTCTATCATCTTGCTTCACTGTCCCTTTAAGCGTATAATTAATTGTCAACAGGAAAATCGAAATATGTCAGCTGATCCAAAAATCAAAGATATGAGATAAAGATAAAAAGATAAAGATAAAGAGAAAAGTATAAACAGGGGAATCAAATTATCTACCGGCACTAAGAGGATCGACGACATTAAGCGGAACATCAGTCAGGGAAATCATTACATAAGGAACTCTTATATGAAATACAGGATCGAAAACGGCTTTGTAGCAATAGACAAACCGGAAGATTTCAACGCCAAAAAA
>JAAYMG010000028.1 GCA_012521525.1 Clostridiales bacterium
ACGTGGTCTTTGCGACCGCAAAGGGTTTGTTCGATACGCTCAGCCAATACAATAAAAACACTTTCCTTATACCGAACGGGGCAAATTATGAGCTGTTCAGCAGGGTGGATGACCCTGCCCTCCCGATCCCCGACGACCTGTTCACCATACGTAAACCTGTGCTGGGTTTCACCGGAGCGCTGCAGGAATGCATCAATTATGACTTCGTCGCCTATGCGGCAAAACGCCGCCCGGACTGGTCATTCGTCTTTATCGGCTCGCCCCTCCCGGGTGTCGATCTCAGCGTTCTCAGCGGCCTTCCCAACGTCCACCTGCTCGGAAGGAAAAACTACAAGGACGTTGTCAACTATCTTGCCTACTTTGACGTATGCCTCAACATCTTCAAACCCGGAGACCTGTCAAAGGATGTAAGTCCCCTGAAGTTCTACGAATACCTCGCGACCGGCAAACCGATCGTTTCCACTCCGCAGCCCGAACAGGTCCTTGAATATTCGGACGTCGTATATATAGCTTCCACACCGGAAGAGTTTGTCGAGAAATGCTCCGAGGCAATAAGCGAAAGGAGCAACTGGCACACAAAACGCAGACGGGAACTGGGAAAGGCAAGTTCCTGGGATTCCCGTGTAAGCGAAATGCGTCAGATACTCAGCAATTGCGATGTATTCTGAGGCCTTCCTCAATCGTCAGAAGTAATAGAAGCGCCTCAGAAAAGACTTTCAGGACTTGTCAGACTTGCCAATCTTTTTCGTCACAAGGTTTTATCGGTTGATTATATATTCCTTTCGGTGTAGTATTATCATGTAAATCGCCGTTTTTCTTATGTTCCTGAATACTGCACTACCCGTACGAAAGGAATATGATGATGAAAAAGGTTGCAATCGTTATGGGATCCGACAGCGACCTGGGCGTAATGCGCCCGGCTGCGGACCGCCTTGAATGTTTCGGCATCCCGTATGAAATGCGCATAATTTCCGCTCACCGAACCCCAGGCGCCTGTGCGGCGTTTTCAGCCGCTGCGGTGCAGAACGGGTTCGGTGTTATTATTGCCGCCGCAGGGAAAGCGGCGCACCTTGCAGGTGTGATAGCGTCGTCGACTACCCTGCCTGTGATCGGTGTCCCCATAAAGTCATCCACCCTTGACGGGCTGGACAGCCTCCTTTCCACGGTCCAGATGCCAAAAGGAGTCCCCGTAGCCACAGTAGCCATAGACGGGGCAGAAAACGCAGCGATACTCGCGGCGCAGATCCTGGCATTGTCCGATGAAGACCTTGCCGGAAAGCTGGTAAAGTTCAAGGAAGACCTGGCACGCCAGGTCATGGAAAAGGACAGGGCTTTACAGGGCGGCAGTGACGCGGATTGAGCGGTCGGCCTGACCTGTAATTATTGAAGCGCTGATCATATTTCATAATAAAGCCGAATCAAAAAGGAGACATAATAATGCAAAAGCTGGACCTCATCTATGAAGGCAAAGCCAAAAAGGTGTATTCCACCGAAGACCCTTCAGTCTGCATCGTATCATACAAGGATGACGCCACGGCCTTCAACGGACTGAAAAAGGGCACCATAGAAGGAAAGGGCTCAATAAACAACCGTGTTACCAACCACCTCATGTCCCTTCTGGAGGAAAAGGGTATACCGACTCACTTTATCGAAGAACTGTCTCCGACCGACACCGCGGTACGCCGGGTCGAAATCGTGCCTCTTGAAGTTATCGTGCGGAACATTGCCGCAGGCTCGCTGTCGAAGCGTCTGGGCCTTCCGGAAGGCACGAAGCTTGAC
>JAAYMG010000029.1 GCA_012521525.1 Clostridiales bacterium
GACCATCCCCAACCCAGGCCCTATATTATTGAAACAGGCTATTACCGATGTTATCGTTGTGACCAAATCGAACCCGTTGATCGATATGATCAGGATCGACAACGTCAAAATTCCCATATATGCTATCAAGTAGACCGATGTGCCGTGGATCACCGCCTGATCCACGGTTTTTCCTTCAAGCTTCACCACGGAGACAGAACGGGGGTGCAGCAGCCTGCGGATCTCTCGCCCAACTGCCTTGAACATGATGATTATCCGCGCGGTTTTTATCCCGCCGCCCGTTGAACCCGCCGACGCTCCCAGGAACATAAGAATCACAAGTACGCACTTGGAGAAAGTAGGCCACAGGTTGAAATCATCCGTGGAAAACCCTGTTGTCGAGACAGCTGTCAAGACTTGAAACGAAGCATAACGGAAGGAATGCAAAACTGTACCGTATATGGGAAGATTACATATCGTTATGGAAATCACTGCCGTCGATACGATTCCGAGGAACCATCGCAGTTCCTCGCTTTTTATCCCCTGGATAAAGTGTCCTGTAATTATTAGATAGTAAACATTGAAATTTATGCTGAAGATCAGCATGAAAACTGTGATGACACCTTCCAGGTAAGCACTGTTATATGCAGCGATGCTCTGGTTTTTGATCGCAAAACCTCCGGTTCCGGCTGTGGCAAATGTGTTGACGATACTGTCAAACAGCGGCATACCCCCCGCCAGCAAAAATATGGTCATGAGGACGGATAACGAAACATAAATGCCATAGAGGATCATGGCGTTGCTTCTCATTTTCGCCACTAGCTTCCCTACAATGGGGCCGGGAGACTCCGCACGCATTATATGGATGGAGCGTCCTTCCGACAAAGGCAGGACAGCGATCATAAAAACCAGTACTCCCATTCCGCCGATCCAGTTTGTAAAGCTCCTCCAGAACAGCAATCCGTTGTCGAGAACCTCTACGTCCCTGAGTATGCTCGACCCGGTCGTAGTAAATCCCGACACTACCTCAAAAAAGGCATCTATATAAGACGGTATCTGTCTGCTTATAACAAAAGGCAGGGCGCCGAAAGCTGACATCAGTATCCATGCGCACCCTACGATCACAAAGCCTTCGATCTCCCTTACCAAACGGTCTTCGGGCTTCTTCAGGTCAGCCGAAAATCCTGCGATCAGCACTAACAATATCGTTACTGCAAAAGCGCTCCATGACCGCTCTCCGTAAATAAGCGCCACTGTCAGCGGCAGGAGCATTAGAGCAGCTTCGATTTTCAATACCTTTCCCAGCGTCGAAACGACTATTCTATAATTCATCGGAATCCTCTGCTTCTATTGCAAAATATCGTCAAGGTCTCTCAGCCGATGACTTTTTGAAATCACGATCACCCTGTCATTAGCTTCGATAGTGTCATCACCCCTGGGGATTATATGCCTGTCCCCGCGAGTTATGCTGGCGATCAGGATATTTTGCTTGATTTTCAGGTCCTTCAGGGGTATACCGATGCATTTGGACTTATCGTCCACCCTGAATTCCAGGGCTTCAACCTTGTTGTCTACGATACGATAAAGTGTAATGACATTACTTCCCATAGTATTTTGCATTGCGCGTATATAGCGGAGTATATAGTCCACCGTTATATCCTTGGGCGATATCACACTGTCCAATCCCAGGTTGTTTGCAATCGCAAAAAGGTTTGTCCTGTTTACCTTTGCAATGGTTTTACCGACCCCTTTCGAGTTTGCATAGAGAGCGATAAGGATATTCTCCTCATCGATCCCGGTCAGGGCAACCACGGCATCGGTATCGCCTATGCCTTCTTCGACCAAAAGCTCATGGTCAGAACCGTCGCCGCAAATTATTTCGACGTTTTTGAGGCTTTCACTGAGCCTGACACAGACTTTCTCATCGATCTCGATGATTTTGATCCTTGCCCCCGTATCTGCCATCATCTTGGCCAGGTAGTAAGCGATCCTTCCTCCGCCTATTATCATTATGTTGCGGATCTTCTCCCTGGATATCCCGACAGCCTTGACAAATTCGTTTATGTCGGACTGGTCGCCGGTGATATGGACGCGGTCCCCCGCCCTCAGTATAAAGTCGCCGCTCGGAATAAAAACATCATCGCCGCGTTGGACGGCACAAATCAGGATCTTGATCTGGTATTTCTTTTCGAGTTCGTGAAGAGCGGTACCAACAAGCTTGCTTTCAGGGACCACTCTCAGTTCCACCAGCTCGGTCCGTCCCCTCGAAAACGTCTCTACCTTGAGCGCAGACGGGAACCTCAGGATACGGGACATTTCGTTTGCGGCGGACAGATCCGGATTTATGACAAGACTCAGTCCAAGCTCATCCCGCAAAAAGGACAGCTGGCTTGAATAATCGGGGTTCCGGACACGGGCTATCGTTGATCTGGCGCCTATCTTTTTGGCGACAAGGCAGCATAGTATGTTAAGTTCATCCGATGACGTCGCGGCAATAAGCAGATCGGCTCTATCGACCCCTGCCTCCATCTGGACGTTATAGTTGGCGCCGTTTCCGGTTATCCCAATGATATCCATGCTGTTGACGGACTCGTCTATGACTCGTGAGCTGGAGTCAATAACTACTATGTTATGTCCTTCCTTGGAAAGAGGATCGATCAAAGCACGCCCGACTTTTCCGTCCCCTACGATCACTATACGCATTCCTAAATATCTACTCCTACTATCGACATTGTTTCAATGTTATCTAACATCTGGGAAGTGTGGACCTCGATAATAATATAACATTGCCATAAAAAAGTATATATCCAAAAAACGAATTATACCGGAAAATTATTGATGCCATCAAATGAGCAGGCATCTGATGACATCTGATATATATCATATTCGATTTCAGTATTGCATCTGCTTACGGCGCGAAAGATTTATCGTGCCGTCCTGCATCTCGTTTATCCACTCCAGGCTCTTGCCTGTGCCGTAAGCGACGCAGCTGACCGCTTCATCGACAATGCGTGTTTCAATACCTGTCTTCGCGGACAGAAGTTTGTCAAATCCCCAGACAAGGCTCCCTCCGCCAGTCATGACGATGCCGTTGGTGGAAATGTCGGCCACGAGCTCCGGAGGCGTGCGCTCCAGAACGGAGTGGACCGCTTCGACTATCCTCGTCGTGACCTCATCGAAAGCCTCCAGCATCTCGCTGGATGAAACGGTAAATACGCGCGGGAGACCGGTCATCAGGTCACGTCCCTTTACTTCTGCGTAAACTTCCTCGTCCCTCGGCCATACGCAGCCTATGCTGATCTTCAGCTCCTCCGCAGTGCGTTCGCCGATCAGCACATTGTGTTTGCGGCGTATGTATTTGACGATCGCTTCGTCAAACTGGTCGCCGGCGATTTTTATAGAGGTGGATTCAACGATCCCGCCAAGTGAAATCACTGCAATATCGCTCGTTCCGCCTCCGATGTCAACAACCATGTTTCCTTCGGGTTTGGAAATATCAATGCCCGCGCCTATAGCGGCAGCCACAGGCTCTTCGATAAGGTATACCCTGCGTGCGCCTGCCTGCTTGCCGGCGTCGATTACCGCCCTTTCTTCAACTTCGGTTATACCGCTCGGAACGCAGATCACTATTCTCGGCTTATAAAGCCTGAATCCGGAAACCTTGCGCAGAAACTCCTTGATCATTCTTTCCGTCATATCGTAATCCGAAATGACACCCTCTCTCAGCGGGCGAATCGCTACGATGTTACCGGGTGTCCTGCCGAGCATTTTCTGCGCTTCGGTGCCGACTTTAAGCAGACGGCCGCTTTCCTTATCCAATGCTACAACTGACGGTTCCCGAAGAACTATGCCCTTTCCCTTTACAAAAATCAGGACCGATGCCGTTCCAAGATCTATGCCGATATCCCTGCTAAACATATTACACCTCTATGGCTTTCCTTTTAATTTCCTATATTAACGTTTTTAAACGACTGTATGACCATCAAAGCAAGCACGTATATCAAATTTCATATATTCGCAGATTTTTCACACTCTGTTATTATATCACAGCATGTAACAAATCAAAACCAAATTTTTAAAAAACGTCAATTTTTGAAGATCCTGCCCGATCCGGTATCCGGTCTGGCCAGTACTGCGCAAACCACCTCGGTCGCTCCGGCTCCCAATAATGCCGATGCGCACTCCGACAATGTCGAGCCCGTGGTCATTATATCGTCGACCAGCAGTATCCGTTTGCCCTTGACGAGTGCAGGATCGACGACCTCGTATACTCCCTCTACATTTTTTCTCCTCAATGCAGCTCCGCTGAGGTTTGACTGAGGCTCATTATGCACGGTCTTCCTAAGCGTCTCAACGGCTACATCCTGCAGTTCGAGGGCTATGGTATAAGCAAGCAGCATCGACTGATCGTAACCCCTGGCCCTTTTGCGGGCAGCGCTGATAGGCACCCACGTTATGATATCATATCTGCCCTTAAGCTCTTTCTCTATGGTATCCGCCATTATCGCTCCGAACGTTTTTGCATAGTTTGCTCTCCCGCCAAACTTATACCTGTGGATCGCTCTTTTCACCTTGTCGCTATAACACAGTGAGGCTGCACACACACTGTATGCTCCGCCCTGCGTTGCGAGAGGATCCGGTCTGGGAAGGGCTTGAGCGCATTCTACACACAGCCCGCTTTCATGGCCTCTCAGGACCTTCCTGCAAAATATGCACTTCTGCGGAAACAACAAGTCTAAAAGCGCGGCATAGAGCTTACCGGACATATTTGCCTCCTTTTCTCCCACGGGCATCAGGGATGCCTCTATATCTTACGGCGAGAACATCAACAGACAACCGGTAATGGCTAATCGGGCAACGTACAGAGGCCCTCTTAACCTTTAAGCTTATCATTCCTGGTCAGTTTAACATCAGCCTGTATTTCAGCCCGCTGTATCTCTTGCTGCGGCGATTGTTGTTCACCATCTGCACGACGACATCTTCCTCTCCCACGATCACAAGCAGCTTCTGGGATCTTGTAATGGCGGTATAAAAAACCGCACGGTTGAGGAGTTGCGGAGCGGCCTGCGAAGCGACAAAAACTACAGCCGGATATTCGCTCCCCTGTGATTTGTGCACCGTCATCGCATATGCCGGTTCCAATTCGTCCATCAGTTCGAAAGGATAGAAGACGATGCGGTCTTCATATCTGACGACCACGTTCTCTGCGCGTTTGTCGATCTCGATAATATTCCCCACATCTCCGTTGAACACGCCAAGCCCCCGTTCTCTCCCGTCCACTGACTGCCAGGGCAGATCATAGTTGTTGCGGATATGCATCACCCTGTCTCCCGTGCGGAACAGGAAAGAACCCGACTTGTACTCAGCCTTATTTGCGGCGGGCGGATTCAGTGCCTGCTGCAGCGCCAGATTCAGGTTCTCCGTACCTGATATCCCCCTCCGGGTCGGTGACAGCACCTGGATCTGTTCGGCCGACAACCCCATATTTTTCGGAAGCCGTTCGGCACACAGCTCAACCACGGTTTCAACTACGCTTTTCGGATCCGCTCTCTTTATGAAGAAAAAATCACCTGACTTGTGTCTCAGCTCGGGGACCTTGCCCCGGTTTACATCGTGAGCACCGACAACTATATTGGACTGCTGTGCCTGGCGAAAGATTTCGGTAAGCCGTACCGTTGCTATCCTTCCGCTGTCAAGGAGATCTTTAAGGATATTGCCCGGGCCTACCGAAGGAAGCTGATCCGGATCACCCACCATCACCAGCTTCGCACCGGGACGGATCGCCCTGAGCAAAGCGTCCATCAAATCCACGTCCACCATCGACACTTCGTCAAGGATGACCACATCCGCATCCAACGGCTCGTCCTCGTCATGGACGAACGTGAACCCCGATTCTTCCGGGCTGTAGCTCACCTCAAGGAGCCGATGTATCGTGGCCGCTTCCCTTCCCGTAAGCTCGGCTAGACGTTTCGCTGCCCGGCCCGTTGGACTGCAAAGGACGGTTTTCAATCCGAGATGTTCGAAGACCTTCAGCATCCCTCTGACCGTGGTGGACTTTCCCGTGCCCGGACCGCCCGTCAGGAGTATTACCGAATGCTCCGCTGCCGTTCGTATAGCCTCAAGCTGCAACGGTACATACTCAACTCCAAGCCCTATGCTGATATCTTCGATCAGGCGTTCAATGCCGGAAATCTTCTTCGGCGGGACGCCCGCCATTTGCAATAGCCTGTGCGCTATATTGGTTTCCGCATCATACAGTCTCGCAAGATAACAGGCATCTCTATCCGCGACCGGTTCCCTGATCACCTTCCCCATGTCGACCAGTCTCTGCAGCACCTCGCTGCAAAGCCACTCGTCGACGGATAGCAGCCTTGCTGCCGTCGGTATCAGTTTTTCCGCCGGTATATATACATGGCCGTTGCCTGTATTGTGCTCCAATACATATATTATACCTGCTTCCACCCTTACAGGCGAATCGGGAGATATGCCAAGTTCAGACGCGATCAGATCCGCATGGGCAAACCCCACCCCGAGCCTTTCGTCAGTGAGGATGTACGGGTTGTCGCGCAAAAAATCCAATGCCATGTTTCCGTACCATTTATACAACCTTAAGGAAACGTGCGGGGAAATGCCGTATTGAAACAGGTATTCCATAAGCCGCCGGATACCCAGCTGCCGGTTATAGCTCTCGCAAATAGCCCTTGCCTTTTTGAGAGTGATGCCCTGGACTTCACTCAGGAGTTCGGGTTGGGATGCAAGCACATCAAAGGTCTGTGTCCCGAATCTCTCGACTATACGCTTCGCGGTCATCGGGCCGATCCCCCGGATGCTGCCCGAGGACAGGTACTCGAGAATCGAATCTACATCGGAAGGCATTGTCCGTTCTGCCGAGGATGCCTTGAACTGTTCTCCGTAGGACGGATGGCTGATCCATACGCCCCGAACTGCGATGCTCTCTCCGGGGCCGATATACGGTATGTTTCCTACCACCACTACAGGGCGTTCTCCGCTGACTCTCAAGCGAAATACAGCATACCCGGTATCATTGTTTTGATAGACGACATGTTCTACCACGCCTGAAAGCGTTTGCTCCTCTTGCGGAGTGTTCTGCAGGTTTTCAACTTCCATCTTTTCACCGTTCATAACCGATCATAATACTACATAATAGCCGCCGGATCCCTGATTATATCGTCCATGGTATATATGGTGCACTTGTTATCCCGGGCGAAACGTCTTGCCAGTTCACCCGTGCGTCCGTCCATCCCCTTGTCTACGAGCAGGAGATCGACTCCGCCTTCCTGTGCAAGCCATTTCGCACCTCTCAGGATCCTTTCAAGGTCCGGTGCCTCACTCTCTATCGAGACCGCAACGAATACCCTGCATCCTTTCCCTCTGACAGGCATCAGCAGAAGTCCGAATGCGAGTTTGATAAGGAACACTACCCCGGCCGCCGCCAGCAGGACAACCAATATGTCATATATCATGTTGCCGCCCTCCCGTTCCATGATCCATGTTTCGGGTTTCAGCCCATATTATGCTGAAAATGCCGCCGGGGTCACATTTTTACCTTCTTTTACTCATTTTACAACGCGGACAGGGCATAAGCAAGTGGTTGCGGGATTTGCCCGTCTTTTTAAGATTTGACCGGTTTAAAGAGAAACAGCGGGAGGATAGGCCTCCCGCTATGATTCTCATCTTATTATCTCTGCAGAATAGATGAAACCCTCTTATACAGCAATACAGTCAGTATCGAAGTTATCACGCCTTTGACAAAATTGAACGGCGCAACGGCAAGCAGCACGAAGGATTTCAGGTCTGTTATGGATTTGTTGACAGCCGTGCCCATCTCTATAAGGGCTTCGATCGGTATGCCGTAAACCCTTGCATAGACAGGGAGCAACAGGAAATAGTTCATGGCCGAGCCGACGATCGTCAGTGATACTGTTCCTGCCATCATCCCTATGACCGCCGATTTGAAAGTGCGCCGGTGCCTGTAGATAGCGGCAGCGGGGAGGACAAGCGAGCAACCGACAACGAAATTTGCAAACTCACCGATGCCTCCGGTCATCGTGCCGTCAATAAGCAGGTTAAGCAGGACTTTTATCAGTTCGATCACGGCTCCCGCGACCGGTCCAAGGGCAAAACCGCCAATAAGTACAGCCACCTCACTGAGGTCGATCTTATAGAACGGTGGCGCAAACCACAGCGGAAACTCAAACAGCATCAATACTGTCGAAACCGCTGCGAGGAGAGCTATTTTTGTTATCGTTTTGAGTGTTGCTTTCCGTGAAGCAAACGAAGTTCTGGTCGTCTCGTTCATAACCACACTTCCTTTCCTGTTATTGGATTTAGCTGAGTGCTGCGATTTCGGGATCCGGATAGTGCGGAAATTACAAAAGCCCTGTGATACACTCACAGGGCGAAAAGGTCCGATCCGCACCTTCTTCCATCCGGGCTATACCGTCGGCACCGGGATCTAACCGGTTCGGCCTCCATGTTCAGGAGGTTCGCGGGCTCGTCGCAAATGCGCATCACCGCCGGTGGGGAATTGCACCCCGCCCTGAAGGTCTGTTCGAATTATATCACAGCAGGTTTCCGCTTTCAAGTATCAATGTCTGCATTCCCGGACGTATGGGACAAACCGATTTTAGATAATTTGAATAAGATGCGGTCTTGATCCTTACTCCGATGTATTAGTGATCATTGATCCGCTGCGGCTTTTGATGGGGCTCTGCGATCGCCTCACCGGCTCTGTATGCCTCTCCGGCACCGATCGTCAGGACCAGATCGCCTTTCCTGACGATCTCCCTTAGACGTTCTGCCGCTTCCTCGATACTCCCGACAGCGACACAGTTGTGCCCGACCGCATCGGCCAGCATTTCGGACGACACCGTACCGTCATCCGCTTCACGGGCTGCATAGATCGGGATCAGTATTACATGGTCCGGCCTTTCAAGCTGATGTACAAAATCGTTGAACAATGCCTTTGTCCGGCTGTATGTATGTGGCTGGAACACGGCAATGATCCGGTCGTAATCCATCGATTCGGCCGCGTCAAACAATGCTCCGAGCTCCGTCGGGTGGTGAGCATAATCGTCGTATATCGGCGCCCCCCTGTAGATCCCCTTGAATTCGAACCTGCGCCGGGTACCTGCAAACTCGGACAACCCTCTTCCTATGGAAATCCCGTCGATACCCAGTTCAAGCGCGCTTGCCGCTGCTGCAAGGGCGTTGTATACGTTGTGTCTTCCCAGCTGCTTCAGCGTGACCGGTATCAGGCCGCCGGGATGCACGATGTCAAAAGAACAACAGCCGCCTGAAACCTCGATGTTTTCTGCGCGGACGTCTCCGTTTTCTATTCCATATGTAATCACGTTCCGCCCGATGCCCTCAAGACACTTCATAACGTTTTCATTGTCGGCATTTGCCACGACCGCTCCGCTGTCCGGCACAAGCTCGGCAAACCGGCGAAAAGACCGCATTATCTCGTCCAATCCGCTGAAAAAATCGGGATGGTCCTCCTCGATGTTCAAAATCACCGCTACAGTGGGCCTGAACTGCAGGAAAGAGTTCCTGTACTCGCAGGCTTCGGCGATTATCAGATCCCTTCCGCCGATCCTGTGCTCCGAACCGATGCTCGGAAGTACGCCGCCGATCATCGCCGTCGGATCGAGTCCCGCCTCGAGGGCGATCTGTACAGCCATGGCGGTCGTCGTTGTCTTTCCATGAGTACCGGCAATGCACAGCGACTGCCCGAAATCTCCCATGATCTCGCCCCATGCCTCCGCGCGCTCGAACACCGGGATCCCCGCTGCCCTTGCTGCCATGATCTCGGGGTTGTCATCATGGACCGCCGCCGTCCGGATCACGCAGGCTGCTCCTTCAATGTTTGCGGGATCATGACCGATAAAGACCTCTATCCCGTCCCGGCGCAACCGACTGACCGTTTCGCTGTCCCTCATGTCGGAACCCCGCACCGAAGCGCCCATGCTCCTGAGCATGTCGGCCAGGGCACACATCGATATTCCGCCAATCCCAACAAGGAATATATTGTCACCGCGGTTTATGTAATCTCTCAACTCACCCATCTACCATCGACCTTTCCGATACGCGGCCTGCCGGATCATATCAGCAGGTGAAATATCTGTCAAATAAATTATAGTCACCAGACTGAAGCTTTAAACCAATGTCGTTAGTTTTTTGCTCAAACTTGGTTAAGATTAATATGCAGGTCGGTGTCTTGTCCCAAATATTATATTCCCGCATTTTTATATTGGCAAGCATAACACGCAGACGGGCACCGACTGCTTTATCACAAAATCTGCAGGCCGGATGATACCGGTGATCCATGGTTCAAGTAATCGCAAGAGAGGAGCCGCATTTGCTCTAATGAAGGTGCTTATTTTGTCAGTCACTGCAGGCAATGGTCACAACGCCGCCGCAAAGGCAGCCGAAGAAGCGTTAAAAACCCGCGGCGCCGAAGTCATGGTCGTGGACATGTTCAAATATGCCAGCAAGGCTTACTATGATACAGTAGACAAAGGTTATCTGTTATCCACAAAGTACACACCCAGATACTATGGCAGATTATATTCCGCGCTTGAAAAAAAACCGGCGCTTCGCAGGCGCATCATCAGCATGATCACGACCGACCTTATAACCAACAAGTTCTCGTTATTCATCAGGGATTTCGGCCCGGACGCCGTTGTCTGCACTCATGTATTCGGTGCCATGGTCCTGGACGAACTCAAGGCAAAAAAGAAGTTTGACACTCCCGTGATCAGCATACTTACCGACTACACGTTCCACCCGTTTTGGGACGACCTCCCTTTTATCGAATATATCGTTACCGGCAGCCCATTGATGGACCGCATGGCATCAAAAAAAGGGATCCCCGGAGAAAAGCTGCTCCCTTTCGGAATCCCGGTAAATCCGAAGTTCATCAAATCGATTTGCAAGACTGAGGCACGCGCTAAGCTGGGGCTCGACCCCCACATGTTCACCGTCCTGTATATGAGCGGCAGCATGGGTTTCGGGCATATAACGAGAAATATCAGGATCCTTGACAGCATGGCAGAGGATATGCAGATCATATGTGTTTGCGGGAATAACGAGAAGGCATATGGCAAACTGAAAAGTATGGACCTGAAAAAGAATATATTGGTCTACGGGTTCGCCGAAAATATAGACCTGTTCATGGATGCCGCCGATTGCGCCGTTACCAAGCCGGGCGGGATGACCATAACAGAATGCATTCACAAAAAGCTTCCCATGATATTTTGCGACGCGATCCCCGGCCAGGAAGTACGGAATGCGGAATTCTTCGTCAATCTAGGCGCCGCCCAGATGTGTTCCCGTCACTTTTTTGTGGATGACGCCATTTACATGCTGATCCATTCGCCGGCACGCCAGGCGCAGATGCGCGAGATCCTCGGCACGATCGCCCCGGAGGACCCCGCCGGGAGGCTCTCATCCTTCATAGAAAATCTTTGCGGATGATCCTTAAAGCGACATAAGGAACCGTTTCCCTCAGTATGAATAGACTGAAAAGGAAACCATTTTTCCGATCAGTCATTACGCCTCACAGGAGGATCCGTTCATGAACAAAAGCCTGAGTTTCAAAATCATCGGCGGGGATGCCAGGCAGATCTATCTTGCCCGGTTGCTGAAGGGGGACGGTCATGATGTAATACTATACGGCATCAATCCCGAACTGTGCCCCGAGATCGATACGGTAAAGGACTTTCCAAAACCGGGCGAATCTGACATAGTTGTCCTGCCCCTGCCCGCTTTTGCAGATGACGAAATGATCAACGCTCCTCTGTTTGATAAACCCGTCCATGTCTCCGAGCTGAAAGCTTCAATATGTCCCGGACAGCTTTTAGTTGCCGGTTTATTGCCCAGGTCGTTTTTCGAGTGGTCCGAGAAAAACGGCATACATACCACGGACTATTTTATCCGTGAAGAGATGGCCGTGCTCAACGCTGTACCTGCAGCGGAAGGTGCCATCGCACTGGCGATGGAGGAAACCCCGATCACTCTTCACGGAGCAAATGTTTTGGTTATCGGTTTCGGCAAGATCGGAAAGATCCTGTCCCACCGGCTCCATTCCCTTGGTTGCCGTGTGACCGTGTCCGCGCGTAAATATTCCGACTTTGCCTGGATAGAAGCTTTTGGTTACGCCAAAGCCAACACGGAAAAGCTTGGAAGCAACCTCGCACAGTTCGACATCATCTTCAACACCGTTCCCGCAACCGTCCTCACGAGGGAACGCCTTAAGCAGCTCAAAAGCGACTGCCTTGTTATAGACATCGCTTCAAAACCCGGCGGCGTGGACTTCACCGCGGCAAAGGAGCTCGGTACGAATGTCATCTGGGCGCTTTCCCTTCCCGGCAAATGTTCTCCTCTTACATCCGGCAGGATAATCCGCGACATCATCTACCATATCCTTGAAGAAAAGGGCATATTGATCCGAAGCGATTCCGTTACCGGCATCTAGACAGCAGAAACCAAGATCATTCCAGCCAGATATTACAATCATTCCGGCATAGATATTGCTGTCATAACGGAATAGATATTATGATCACTACGATCCCTTTCAAAATGATGATATGATCCTTCCGGTCCGTCCCGTCTGTATCATTTCAGGCGGAACGGCCTTTATTTATACCTTTAAATGATAATTGACTGAAGATCCTGTCAAAATTTTTACAATTATCCTTCCGAATCAAAAACAATTTGTGTGCAATTATAAATATTGAAAATGATGATTATTTATGATATTTTATAATAAGTCACGTATAAATCTGACACATTGGATGATACTGCTGTTTGGACGATACTACTGTATTATAAAGCCTGCTTTCGAAAAAAGGTTCAGTTCTTCCGCATAGTCAGGCAATGTGAGTCAAGTTGCGATAGATAGGGGCTGTTTCGCTGCGTGCGTCGATATTTGATACGGAGCCTTTCTGATGGACTTATTTGATATAAAAGAAGTACGTGAACTTTTGGACCGCCACGGTTTCAGCTTCAAAAAGTCATTGGGGCAAAACTTCATAAC